>CAIRND010000646.1 GCA_903879825.1 uncultured Geobacteraceae bacterium | reverse complement strand
GCCAGCGAAAAGAGCAAGACCTGTTTTTCAATGGTTCGCTTCGGCAATGTGCTTGGTTCAAGTGGTTCAGTAGTACCTCATTTTCGTCGTCAAATAAAAGCAGGCGGCCCCATAACCATTACCCATAAGGATATCACCCGCTATTTCATGACCATCCCAGAGGCAGCCCAGCTTGTTATCCAGGCAGGTGCAATGGCTAAAGGGGGAGATGTTTTTCTGATCGATATGGGAGACCCGGTAAAAATAGAAGATCTTGCCCGGCGCATGATAGAACTCTCAGGCCTTACCGTTCGAGACCCCCTCCATCCAGACGGTGACATTGAAATACTTGAAACCGCTCTTCGGCCAGGTGAGAAGCTTTATGAAGAACTCCTTATTGCAGGCAATCCCAAGCCAACAGACCATCCCCTAATTTTCAAGGCTCATGAATACTTTTTCACCATGCAAGAGCTTATGCCCATGCTTCTCGAACTCCAGTACCGCATGATAAATCACGATATAGCGGCAATCAAAGTGTGTCTGCAACTTATGGTCAAAGGCTTTACGCCCGAAGCGGAGACTACCGAGCCAGCCCCGTCAAATGAGAAGCATAACGGAGTTCCTAAAGCTCAAGCAGTTCCCCAATCACTTTTTGCTTATGTATAAACCGATACAAGAAGTGCCCTCTACCCAGTCAATTACAACGCTTCTCTCACGCCTCTGGCACCACATCAGGACTCTGCTACGTATAGGCTTAGCATTTCCCCTCAGCCCAGCGTAACCGCAAGCTATTTTATCTATGCCAGTACTAAAGTATCATGGTGACTGGCATGTGCAGAGAGATATATTTTTTATTTATACCTGTGCCACGAACACAACAAACCCATTATTGCATGACCGAACAGCCAATCACCATCTACACCCCTGAATCAGTACTTGCAAACCCACGCAAAATGTTGCGAGATATGTTTTACGATCTCGCTGCCGGACGTGAACTTGCATGGAGGCTTGCCGTGCGTGATATCAGCGCGCAATACCGGCAGACATTGCTTGGGTTCTTGTGGGCACTTATTCTTCCATTAGCCAATACTCTGGTATGGTTGTTTTTAAGCGAAAGTGGCGTTATTTCTATAAAAGAAACAGTGCTTCCTTATCCAGTCTATGTATTTGTCGGGACTATGCTCTGGTCAATCTTTATGGATGCTGTGAATGCTCCGTTGCAAGGCACTACAGCATCAAAATCAATGCTGGCTAAAATCAACTTTCCGCGCGAAGCAATTATTGTTTCAGGTGTCTATCAAACAATATTTAGCGCATGCATAAAGCTTGTACTTGTTCTCATTGCCATTGCTATCCTTGGTATCACCCCTGGTTGGGGGGTTCTTTTTATTCCATTTGCTTTACTTTCACTGATAATGGTAGGAACCGCTATCGGATTGCTGATAACGCCCATTGGTCTGCTGTATAATGATGTTGGCAAGGCAATTCCACTCTTGATGCAGTTTATGATGTATATCACGCCGGTCGTTTTCCCTATGCCAAAGGAAGGATTAGCTGCAAAGCTATTTATATTTAATCCTATTACACCGCTGATTCTGACTGGACGTGATTTATTGACAGGCAAAGTACCTGAGTTCTTGAGTTATTTTATTGCAGTAAACCTTGTAACGGTCATGTTATTTCTAGTCGTCTGGATTATTTATCGTCTGGCGATGCCAATTCTTATTGAACGTATGAGTGCCTGAAACAACTATGAGTGAAACATTAATTAAAGTCGAAGATGTCTCTAAAAAGTTCTGCAAAAGTCTAAAAAAGTCTCTTTTGTATGGTATGCATGACCTTGGACGTGAAGTTACCGGTCGTCGTCATGGAGGGAATGGTGAATTACGTCCTGATGAATTCTGGGCAGTCAACAATGTCAATTTTGAATTGAAACGTGGTGAATGTCTTGGACTGATTGGTCGCAATGGAGCGGGTAAGACGACGCTTCTCAGGATGTTGAACGGATTGATCAAGCCCGATGCAGGCAGAATAGAAATGAGGGGAAGAATAGGTGCCCTAATTGCTCTCGGGGCTGGATTCAACCCGATATTGACAGGACGTGAAAATATCTATGTCAATGCATCAGTACTTGGATTGAGCAAAAAAGAAATTGATGGCAAGATTGATGAAATCATAGATTATGCAGAGATTGATGAGTTTATTGATATGCCGGTGCAGAGTTATAGCTCAGGAATGCATGTCCGGTTAGGGTTTGCAATTGCAGTAAAAATTGAGCCAGACATTCTTTTGCTTGATGAAGTTTTAGCCGTCGGTGATGTTGGCTTTCAGGCGAAATGCTTCAACACGCTTGCCGAATTTCGTGAGCGGGGTACAAGCTTTATTCTGGTGTCGCATAACATGCACCAGATTTCCCGGTACTCCGAGAAGGTTCTTTACCTGAAGAAGGGAGGCCTCAATTACTTTGATGATTGCGAAAGGGGTATCGAAATGTTTCTTGCTGATATGAACCAATCTGATTCGGAGGCTGACATCAATCGTACTGATTGGTCAAGAGTAAATGGTTCCGGTCAAGTAATATTCACGGGAGCACGATTTCTCAATAATAAAGGAGATAATATAACAGAAATAAATGTTGGAGACGCACTAACTTTTGAGATTGACTACAGGAGTGCCGCCAATATGACAAATAAGTGTGTTATTGAAGTTATAGCGCGAGATAGAGATGGTGTCGCATTGCATACACGAAGTGTTCTTGTGTTAGATAAATCGGGCGAGAAAATATTAGATGGATGTGTTCGAGTTATATTCCCATTTATTCCAATCAATACTGGTTTTCTTGAATTCTTTTTTTGTGCTATGAATGACATAACGGGAGAAGTTTACGATTGGAAAAGAAATTTTCCTATTAAGATTAAACCGGAATATGTTACACATTCTAGATTATCTATTCCGATCAAATGGGAATTTAATTTAAATCCAATATGAGTTCTGTTTCTGGTTTTTTTGTAAAAAGATGAAAAATTGACGCAATATGATAAAATTATTCTCTTTAACAAAGATTTGTGCCCAAAAGATTTCTAAAGATGTAGCGGATCTAAAAAGACTATCTGAGTTTAGTCATGAAAATCCTTCCGTTAGCATAAGTTCACGCTGTAAAATTATAGGAGATCCTAAGTGTATCAAAATTGGTTCCGGTTCAATTGTAGAGGATAATGTTGTTCTGGATGTGAGTTATGGGGGGAATATCAACTTTGGCAAGAATGCTAAAATACGAAATGGAGCTACAATAGCAACTTATGGGGGTGATATATCGTTTGGGGATAATTGTGGAATTCAACAAGGATCAATTGTGTACGGACACGGCGGTGTAACGGTTGGTAATTATGTTTGGATGGCTGCTCTTTGCGTTATTATTCCAGCTAATCATGGCATTTCTTTTTGTAAAACTCCAATATACGAGCAAGCACTTATAAAAAAAGGTATAAAAATTGGCAATGATATATGGATTGGTAGTTCATGTTGTGTTTTAGATGGTGTATCAATTGGAGATGGCGCAGTGATAGCTGCTGGCTCCGTTGTCACCAAGGATGTTCAAAAGTATATGATTGTTGGTGGAGTACCGGCGAAAGTTATTCGAGGTCGCATGTCAAGTTGTGAGTGAAATAATTACGATCATATAGTGATTGAAACGTAGTCAGAGTCGGCTCTAAATCTAATGCTATAAAATAAATAAGCAGTGATTTTTAAAGAAAAATATTGGTCTGATCGTGCTGCGAAATTTCTTCAGAGTAATTTGTCTGAACAAGGTGGGCGATCTGTGCCAAACGGTAGCATCACTCTTTATGGAACTTGCTATGCCTATTTGGGGCTTTATTATTTAGGTTATGAACCATATGATTTAAGAGATTCTGTAAAGTCATTGATTAGAGCTTCACAGAAAAAAGAATCTGGTTTGTTTGAAGGGCCTGAATTACAAGGCTTTATTGCAAAGCCAGGAGCAAAACATGACTATTTTCATTTATTGCTTCATTTGACTTGTTCTGCAGTATTACCAGTAGCCCAGCAAATTGGAGTAAATATTGAACCGATCAAAAGTGCTCACAAATTTTGCGATTTGGCAACACTCGGTAATTGGCAGAATGGTGTTGATTGGAAAAAAGCATGGCTCGAAGGAAACAATATCCTTTTTGTTGGGCAGTTGCTGGTGTACCTGCGAGATGTTGAAAAGTTTCCTGGGGCAGCAGTCGCTTTGAAAAATTGGTTTAACTGGCTGGATCAAACTGCAGATCCCAAAACCGGCCTTTGGGGTACGAACGGCTTTTGCTCGCCGATGGAGGCTGTATATGGTGGTTATCATCAGTTGATAGTGTATTACTACGAAAACCATCCATTGCCAAACATCCGCGGGTTGGTGGATACCGTTTTGTCGCTTCAACATATCGATGGTGGTTTCAACCCAAATGGTAACGGAGGGGCGTGTGAAGATGTCGATTCTGTGGACATTCTTGTGAACTGTTATAAGCGTCTTGACTACCGACGCTCAGAGATTCGACATGCTTTAAGGCGATGTTTGAAGCATATACTTTCTACCCAAAATGTGGACGGAGGATTCCCTTATAATCGGAATCAAAAACAAAGCCATATGGGGATTCCTGGAACCGAGGCTGAGCCGAATGTTTCATGCATTTTTCCAACATGGTTTCGTATTCACACGTTAGCAATTATCGCAGAAGTTTTGCCAAGTGACCCTGTATTTAGGGGTATTACATTTCGCTTTAATGAGTCGCTTAGCATGGGATGTCATGTCAGTCCTTCAGGTTGGATTCCTGTGAGTGATGAGATGACCTTGGAAGAAAGGTTTCTTTCAGTTAAGGAACATGTGTCTCAGCTAAAACATTCAACATTGAATATGGTGTATGCTGCGAAAAGATATGCCGGAAGGCTTTTACGTTGAACCCATTCAAATCTATTTTCCAGTTATATGTTACACTTGAAATTTTTATGTATTAACCCTTTAAGCGAATATGTTTAAAAAAAAGGTTAGGCGATTTACTCGTTCGCTCCATCAGCTCATAGATAATCGAAACGAAAATAAAGAGTTAACCAATTCTGTAATTAGGGTCAGAGAGATATTAAGCCGCAATGCTCAACCAAACACAACCATAAGCGAGGCTGATTTTCATTTGCTGTGTTCGACGTATAGTGGACCTGGAGAGTACGGATACGACAAAAAATCAACTTGGCTTCGTGGGTTGCGCCGGGCGGATCAACTGGTCTCTCTTATTCCCCAGTTGGCATCTGAACATAGTTGTTTGGAGGTGGCGTGTGGTGATGGGATGGCATCACTCCAGTTAAACATTCTTGGCATGGAAACGACTCTTACTGACCTGAATGATTGGCGAGACAGTCGTGCCGCATATTTGCCTTTTTATCCTTGCGATCTTGGTGCCGATGCTTCACTGCCTGGTGAAGATTTTGATCTAGTCTTTTCTTATAATGCGTTTGAGCATTTCCCGAATCCAGAGATAGCGTTGCAGCGAATGCTTGCCGTAACTGCTCCAGGCGGATATCTTTTTTTTGAGTTTGGACCATTATATGCCGGACCGTGGGGTTTGCATGCATACAGGATGCTTCCTATGCCATACCCTCAGTTTCTTTTCAGAGAGCAATTTTGGCGCGATCAAATTAATCGCATTGGTATTCGCGACCTCGGAAAGGATCTCAATGACCTTCAGCCGTTAAATCGTTGGACTGTAACTCAATTTGATCAGTTATGGTCGAATTCTGGATGTGAGGTATTGATAAATCGCCATCACAATAATGCAGAGTACCTTGACATTATTTTACAGTACCCAGAGGCTTTTCAAGGGCGCGGGCTGACATATGACGATCTTACAACCCAAGGCGTCACTATCCTTTTGCGTAAGCCGTCTTTATAAATTTACTTGCAAAGATGCCCACTCCAATTGTTTCTGTTCTTATGTCCGTTCATAATGGACAGGATTTTCTGCGTGAAGCCATTGAATCCATTCTAAATCAAACTTATCGGGATTTTGAGTTTATCGTAGTAGACGATGCTTCCACCGATAATTCATTGAACATCCTTAAGTCATTTTCGGATCCACGCCTTAAAATTCTTGAAGTAGAGAAAAACATCGGGCTGGTGGATGCTCTGAATCTTGCTTTGAAGCAAGCTAAAGGCAAGTATGTGGCCAGGATGGATGCCGATGATGTGTCGTATCCAGATAGGTTTGCTCAGCAGGTTGCTCGCATGGTTGATGAGCCAAACTTGGTGCTATTAGGAACTTCGTATGATTGTATTGACGTGAGCGGATGTATTCTCCGTAACCATGCGCTTAAAACGGATAATGATAATTTACAAAAAGAACTGATCAAAGAAGGCAATCAGTTTGGCCACCCCACTGTGATGATGCGCTCTCAAACGGTAAAAAGCATAGGAGGTTACCGGAAGTTAGCAGGTCCTTACTCGCAGGATTATGACTTGTGGCTTCGTCTCTCGGAAATTGGTAAGATAGCAAACCTTTCAAATTCCTTGCTTGCTTATCGAATACATGATAAGCAATTATCTGTTAATAAATTATTCAAACAAAGACTTGCTGCTGAAATATATAAAGTACTCGCTACTCAACGCCGTTTGGAAGGTTTTGAAAAATATAATACTGCTGTATTTCAAGTAAAATCAAAACAAAAGATTTTTCAGCATCTTATCGCAAGTGACTACATGTATTGGTCTAATCTTTATACATTAATGGGTAATAAACGAGATTCCCGATTTATGAAATTAAAAGCAATCTGGTGCGATCCATATCGCTTATTAGTACTAAAAGTATTACGTCCTAAAATTAAATCTGTTTTGAATCATATTATGTTTGTCAAAAAAAATTGGTTTTTATAATTAACAAGCTATGAATTGTTTAATTTCAGTTATTGTCCCCTGTTACCAACAAGGATGTTATTTGCTTGAGGCAATATCTTCATTGCAAACACAATCATATATAAATTGGGAAGCCATTATAGTTAATGACGGATCGACTGATGAAACTGACTATATCGCTAAATCACTTTGTGCTCAAGACTCCCGAGTGCAATATGTTTCTAAGAAGAATGGAGGTTTATCATCAGCAAGGAATGCTGGTTTAGATATTGCAAAAGGTCAATGGATACAGTTTCTTGATGCGGATGACCGCCTTCTTCCGGGTAAGTTTGAAAAGCAAATTGCAGCTTTATCTAGCTTAGGAAAAAAAGCAATGGTTTATTCGAGTTATTACTTCTCATTTGAAGAAAACCCTGATAATTTGATTAAACCTGAACAAAGTATTGAGTTTATTATGAAGCGACCTGTGCTTGATATGGCTATGCGTTGGGAACACGAACTTAGTATACCAATTCATTCACCATTATTTCCAGCATTTTTATTCAGTGATGTGCATATTAGATTTGATGAAGCATTGCCTAATCATGAAGATTGGGATATGTGGATGAAGATTCTCCCATTGATGGAAAGTGTTGTTTTAATTAAGGAAGAATTGGCTATTTATAGAGTTCGTTTAGACTCAATGAGTCGAGATAGGGTGGCAATGTGGCAAGGCTTTAAAAATGCAATTAATAAACAAAAAAAAATTCATTCTAAAAATGTCGATATTCAAAAAGGTCTTGATTACTTGAATGAATTAAACGATAATAAATATGGCCGCGGAAATAGGTTTTTATTACGTCGCATAGTCAATTATTTGATTTATTATAAATGGCCATTACAAAAAGCTCTAAATTTATTGTATTCATTCCTGAGTCCGAAAAAGCCTGAGATATGTTGAATTATGTATAAACGTATTTAGTGATTTGTTGTTTTATTAGTAAAGGCGGATATTGTTCATGAACGACTCCATATCAGTAAATCCCTTAACCAACCGGTCAGCAAGGTTCGTTATCAGGAATCACAAGAACTACAGAAAGGCGGAGACAGAAGCTAGGTCGGCTCTAAATTCACCTTACTACGTAACCCCGAGAACATGACGGTAACGCAAAGAACACGGTTCGATGAGCTGATGACTGCGAATTACATACCGGCGTGGCTTGGGCGCTGAAAAATATCTTTCAAGAGTTCTGTAAATCCCCGACAGAACTCAGGGCTGATGTGTTTATCGACTACTGTTGTGACCTTGTTGAGAAGCCTCAAGCAGATGATCAAGGGCAAGGAGTTAATGGATCGTCACACGGGCAATATAATATACTACTTCAAACACAAAGTCTCGAACGCCGTGTCGGAGACCAACAACAGCAAGATTCAGCTCTTAAAAGCAAATTCGAGAGGGTTTAGGAGTTTCGAGAGCTACCGGATAAAAATCCTCTTTTATTGTGGGAAGCTGGAAATGCAACTATAGCGGGTGCAGTAAAATGAAATTTAGTTTCCATTAAATTCCGCGAAATGCCATGTGTATAAATTTGAATAGCAATTCAATTCAAATCAGAAAAAAAGGGAAATTACAAGGCAGTAATCTTTTGTTTGTAAGATGTGGTAGTAAATTGCCATTATGTCTTAAAGAATATTTCGTTTCTTCAGATATTATAGTTGTTTTGTCATTATATAAAAATAATGACTTTATAATTCATGATGAATGGTGGGTGCTTGAAGGCGGATATTCAAAATATCATGCAGCTAAATTATTTCTTGATGAATATAAAGTTTTTTTGAATTGCGATGTATTTGCATTTTTTGATCCTGATATTTCTATACATTATAATAATATTATTTGGCTCTTTAAGAGTGGTAAAAATGAGAAAAGAGGTATATATCAAGCATCACTAAAAGATAATGCTAATGTTACATGGCCCTTTTTAAAAAATATAGACAGTAGTAATGGATGGAGAGAAACAACATTCGTTGAGGTTATGGCGCCTTTCTTTAGTCAAAAAGCGCTTCTGAATATTTACAATTATTTTGATATATCTATTTCAACCTGGGGCCTTGAGTATTTATGGTACTATAAGTGTAGCGACTTGCATGTTGGGGTTTATGATAATATTATAATGAGTCATGAGTCTCCTGTTGATACTGAAAGCGGTCCGTTTTATATGTATTTACAAAAAATGAACATAAACCCATTTGAAGAACGTGAAAGTGTTAAAAAAAAATTCAATAATATAAATTATATCGAATGTGACGTTCCTAACCTCATCCCATTTAAACTTAAAAAGTATTATGTTAAGTTGATTAGTAAAAAAAATAATATATCATTGTGTTTCGCCTCCGTACTTAGGGCTGTATATGGTGGTTTGAAATTATTAAAAAACTGACTGGTATTACTGCTTTCAGTACTTGCGTCATAGATCAGCATTACAAAAGATTATGGTAAATCTATGGCAATCGGTTTTCAAAGATAAGTTGCTAAAACTATAGCGCAGATTAATTTTGAATAAATTCTTGATATATTTTATGCTGTGTGTATATTTTGTCTTGTAAATTAATCCGTTATGATAAAATAACAGATAGATTAAATATAGTGATATGAAAGAAGGTGTTAGCGTAATTGTGTGCTGTTACAATAGCGAAAAGAGATTGCCAAGAACACTGGATTTCTTATTGCAACAAGATCTGCCTAAAAATATTGCATGGGAAGTTATCGTTGTGGATAATGACAGCACGGATATGACTTCGCAAGTTGCTAACAATGTTTCGATTTTGTTTCAAGCAAAATCTATCGGGTATAAGGTTACTGTAGAACATGAAAAAGGATTGGGCGCCGCGAGAAAAAAAGGTGTTAATGATTCTATATATGATATTATAATATTTTGTGATGATGATAATTGGCTTGAAAAAAATTATATTTTTCAGTCATATCTGATTATGAAAAAAAATAGTTCAATAGGTGTTTTAGGTGGATGTGGTATTCCTAAATCAGATATAGACCTCCCGGTTTGGTTTTATTCAAATGCATCAAGTTACGCCGTCGGTGTACAGTCACAATGTAGTGGTGATATATCCAGTAGAGGATATGTCTGGGGCGCCGGAATGGTGTTAAGGGCGATAGTTATAAAACAAACTATGATAAAGTATGATTTGATTTTGTCTGGCAGAAAAGGAAATGAAATGTTAGCGGGGGATGATACTGAAATTTGTAAATGGTATCTCTTGGCTGGATATATGTTATGGTATGATGAGAAGCTTATATTTTGGCATTATATATCTGTGAATCGATTAACAATTGAGTCTTTGAATAAGGTTTTAGAGGGTTTTCAACGGTCTTCAATTATTTTAAATGCTTATAATGTGAGAATACAAAGAAATAATATAAAGTCTGTATTCATTGAGATTATGCCAAATCCTCATAAATTGTATTCTTTTATACAAAGTCAGCGTTTTTATTATAAGTTAGATGGCGAAACAAGAAAAAAAATAAAGAATATTTCATTATATATTTCTAAAAAAATCCCTTTGAATTAGATCACGACCTTTTATTATTATCTTAATTATTCGTAACTTTATCGTATTATTATATTGAGAAATCCAAAAAATCAATTAGTGAATACCCAAACTAATTGTATCCATGTATTAACTGCAAAAGTACTACATATAGATTTTATTCGCAATATCCTTTTGTTATAAATAACTTAATCAAGTATACTCGTAAATATGCTTTTTGAATTGCTCACAATAGTTACGCTTTCTTGTTATTCTCAAAGTCATGGAGGATTGCTATGAGTGTAAAAAATACAATTAAGTATTTTGGATACTATGATTCACAATTAAATGAACAGGAGGATCGATCTTTTTCGCCGGCAGCAAAAAACAAGATGGATTATATATGCCATGTCCTTAACAGATGCGGATATGATGTTTGTATTGTTTCCCCGTGCATTACGCGTAAATCTCAAGTACTGTTGGGCAAAAAACTAAAATTAGATGAGCAAAATTCGCTTCGATTGTTCATGACATTGGGTAGAGGAAGTCGATTGCGGCATGCTTTGGATTATCTTCTTCATTATCTTTTGTTATTTATTTACGTGATGCGACATGTCAAGAAAGATGAACTAATCTTAGTTTATCACTCTCTTGGTTTTCGCAATCTTATCAATTTTGCAAAGCGAATTCGGGGTTTCAAGGTCATTCTTGAGGTTGAAGAGATCTATCAGGATGCTGTTGATTGTTCGTCACGGATGCAATGCTTTGAATACAAATCATTCAATAATGCCGATGCATTCATTTTCCCTTCTGCTTTATTGAACACCTTAGTTAACAAAAATAATCTTCCATACCTTTTAATTCACGGTGCATACAGCGTTTCAGATATTTCGATTCAGCATTGCCCTAGGCAGCTAATTCATGTGGTCTACTCTGGTACTTTCGATCTTAGAAAAGGTGGGGCTCTAGCGGCTATTAATGCGGGTCTCTTTTTGCCAGATATCTATCATGTTCATATTCTTGGTTTTGGGTCAGATCAGGATGTAGAAAATATTATAGAAATGATTGCGAACGTTAATGATAGATCTTCTGCAAAGATCACCTACGATGGTTTGTTACCGGAACATGAGTTTAAAGAATTTTTACACACTTGCCATATTGGATTGAGTACGCAGAATCCTGATATAGCGTTAAGTGATACCTGTTATCCTTCAAAGATTTTGTTGTATATGGCTCATGGTTTGCAAGTTGTCAGTGCTCGCATTAAAGTGGTGGAAACCTCTGCAATAGGTCAGTATGTTGAGTTTTACGACGAAAATTCTCCTCAAGATATTGCCAAAGCTATAATTCGACTGGGACTTAATCAAAAAGTTGATGGTAGAGCAATTCTTAATAAACTTGATAAGGAACTTGTTGTTGAAATGCCTGCTTTTTTAAAAAAATCCTGTTGAAAATACTAACAAGCAATTAACATATAAATTATGTTTCAAGGAAAAAAGCTGCTGATCACGGGGGGAACAGGGTCATTTGGAAATGCAGTACTTAAGCGCTTCCTGGATACTGATATTGCTGAAATCCGTATTTTCAGTCGGGATGAGAAAAAACAGGATGACATGCGCAAGCGTTATATGCATGCAAAACTAAAGTTTTATATCGGGGATGTGCGCGATGCAAGAAGTGTAATATCAGCCATAAGGGGTGTTGACTATGTTTTTCATGCTGCAGCACTCAAGCAAGTGCCCTCTTGTGAATTTTACCCCATGCAAGCGGTTCGTACCAATGTACTGGGTACTGAAAACGTGCTTGAAGCGGCCATAGCATCCGGTGTTAAGCGCGTAGTTTGTTTGAGTACTGACAAAGCGGTGTATCCCATCAACGCTATGGGTATCAGCAAAGCCATGATGGAAAAAGTTATGGTAGCGACTAGCCGTAATCTGGAAAACACCAGTACGGTGATTTGCGGCACGCGTTATGGCAATGTTATGGCATCACGAGGTTCTGTGATCCCGCTCTTTGTAGAACAGGTGATGGCTGGCAAGCCCATTACGGTCACAGACCCATTCATGACGCGTTTTATGATGACATTGGCTGATGCCGTAGATCTAGTGCTCTATGCATTTGAAAACGGTAACAATGGAGATATTTTTGTACAAAAGGCACCAGCGGCTACAGTGAAGGTGCTTATCCAGGCAATTTTAGAGTTGATGGACAAGCCAGATTATGAGGTACATACCATTGGCACCCGTCATGGTGAAAAGTTGTTTGAGGCACTTCTGGGTCGTGAAGAAATGGCCTGTGCTCAAGATATGGGCAATTATTTTCGTGTTCCGCCTGATGCGCGCGATCTGAATTATGATAAATATGTCGAGAAAGGTGAGCAGCGCAATACAATAAGTTCGCATGGTGAAGATTACAACTCACATAACACGACCAGGCTGGATGTTGATGGCATGAAAACTTTGTTGCTCAAGTTAAAATTCATGCAGCGAATTGTGAGTGGAGAATATGCTTTGGCAGAAAATTAGGTTTATGAAAATACTGATCACTGGGGCCAACGGCTTTGTTGGCAAAAACTTGCGGCTACACCTGACTGAGAGGAAAGATGTACAGGTTGTGTGCTTTACTCGTAGCGATGACGTTGCCCAATTGCCAGCGTTGTTGCAGGGAGTAAGTTTTGTATTTCATCTGGCAGGCGTCAATCGTCCTCAAGACCCGCAGGAGTTTGTGTCGGGCAATGTTGATTTGACGCAGGCGCTTTGTCATGCTGTTGGGGCGGTGGGAGAGGCCACTGGGAAGCCAGTGCCGATTGTGTATACCTCGTCTACCCAGGCTTCTTCTAACAACCATTATGGGCAAAGTAAACGCGCTGCTGAAGACGCTTTGTTTGCTCTTGCATGCACCAACAATGTACCGGTACATATTTTCCGTTTGCCTAATGTGTTTGGCAAATGGTGCAAGACTAATTATAACTCGGTGGTGGCGACCTTTTGCTATAACATAGCGCGCGGTCTACCTGTTCAGGTTAATGATCCGGCAGCACTGATCACGTTGGTGTATATTGACGATGTTATTGAGCGCTTTGTGCAACTGATGGATGGTGCCGATGCTGCTGTGAATTCAGATGGTTTTGCCCAGGTGGTGCCCCAGTATACTACATCATTGGGAGAGCTGGCAAGGCAGATTCAGGCTTTTAAGAGCAGTCGCACGACGCTCATGAGCGAGCATGTAGGTACCGGGCTTGTGCGTGCATTGTATGCCACTTACATGAGCTACCTGCCGGTAGAGCTGTTTTCGTACGAGGTGCCGAAGCACACCGATTCGCGCGGAGTGTTTGTTGAGATGCTCAAGACGCCTGATACCGGTCAGTTTTCTTATTTCACCGCGCATCCCGGTATTACTCGGGGCGGTCACTATCACCATAGCAAGACAGAAAAGTTTTTGGTGATCAAGGGTGAGGCTCGGTTCAAGTTTAGGCATATGCAAACTGGACAGATGTATGAGCTGGTGACCACAGGTGAAAACCCTGAAATTGTGGAAACTGTACCAGGCTGGACGCATGACATTACCAACATAGGCACCAGTGAAATGGTTGTGATGTTGTGGGCAAACGAAATTTTTGATCGATTAAAACCGGATACTTACGTATGTCCACTTACTAATGCGGTGCTTTTTCCAGTTTCATAAGTGAAGTGCATGAAAAAACTCAAAGTGATGACGATTCTGGGTACCCGCCCGGAAATCATTCGTCTTTCCCGTGTGTTGACCGTTTTTGATGAAGTTTTTGATCACATTATTGTTCATACCGGACAAAACTATGATCACGAATTAAATGAAATATTCTTCGAGGAGTTGTCTGTCAGAAAGCCTGATCATTTCCTTCAGGTTGATACCTCTTCTTTAGGGCGTTCGTTAGGCGATATTCTGATCAAGACAGAGGAGGTGCTTTTACTGGAAAAGCCTGATGCTGTTCTTGTGCTTGGCGACACCAACAGCGCTATTTCGTTGCTTATGGCAAAGCGCATGAAGATACCGACCTATCATATGGAGGCTGGCAACAGAAGTTTTGATGCCAATGTGCCTGAAGAAATCAATCGGAAAATGGTTGATCATCTGGCGGACTTCAACTTAGTGTACACCGAGCATGCCCGCAGGCATTTATTAAGCGAGGGGTTACCGCATCGGTTTGTTTACCTTACCGGCTCACCGATGAGAGAGGTTCTGCACCATGCTCGCCCGGGTATTGAGCGTTCAACCATACTTGATCAGCTTGAGCTGACACAACGGCAGTACTTTATTGTCAGTGTGCATCGTGAAGAGAATGTTGACAACCGTGAGAATCTCATCAAAGTAGTCGAGTGCCTGCAGATGCTGCATGCGCATTACGGTTATCCGGTGATTGTTTCTACACATCCACGTACACGCGATCGATTGATAAAGCTGGGCTTGGCAGATGTGGATACGGGTATACGGTTCCTTAAACCATTTGGCTTCTTTGACTACAACAGGTTACAACTTGAGTCTTTCTGTGCAGTTTCTGATAGTGGCACTATCAGTGAAGAGGCTTCTATCCTGAATTTTCCAGCAGTCTCCCTGCGCCGTTCGATTGAGCGTCCGGAAGCCCTTGATACCGGAGCTATTGTTTTGACTGGTCTGGAAAAGGAGACCTTGCTGAGTTGTGTGGACATTGCTACCCAAAGCGAAAAGCTGTTTGATGGAAGCGAGCGGGAAATACCTGAAGCGTACAAGGTGAGCAATACTGCGGAGCGTGTTGTCAAACTCATTGCAGGTACAGCCAAACTCACGGCACATTGGAAAAATATGGAACTTTTCAGTCGCTATCAATGGGAAATCAGCTAATATGTTTTGCTGAAGATAGCTTGAGTGTTCTAAAATATTACTATAAGCATAACAGTAATATTGTCATTATCAATAAAATAAATTATTTCCGACTTATATCTGATACCATATTTCGAATGAAATGCGGCAAAGATTTGTGAAAAAGTATATGGAAAATCAAATAAATATAAATCATAAAGCGATAAGTCGAAACTAATTTATATGAGCAACTCAATAAGTAAGTACATTAAAGTTTTACAGATCAATGCTGTATATGGTTCCTCCAGTACAGGGCGCAATTGCCTCGAACTTGCCGAGGTTGACGATGATCAAGGAGTGGAGATGCACACCGCTTATGCGGTGAAAGGGCCTTTTGTACCGGTGCGCGGTTATATTATTGGTAACTGCCGTGATCAAAAGTTACATGCCGTGACCTCCCGACTGTTTGGCCTTCAAGCCTATGGTTCTGTTATTGCTACCACTCGGCTTATTCGTTACATCTCTGCCCTTAAGCCTGACGTGATACACCTGAACAATCTGCACTCAAATTATTTGCACCTTGGCATCTTGCTACGCTACATAGCCCGTAAGGATATTGCCACGGTGCTGACATTGCATGATTGCTGGTTCTATACAGGTCGCTGTACTTATTATAGTGTTGATAACTGTCAGCGTTGGAGGCAGACTTGCGGCAAGTGTATTCGTTTAAAAAAGGACATCCCAAGTTGGGGTCTGGACCAGTCAGCAAGAATGCTGCAGGACAAACGTCGTTGGTTCGGTGACATCAAGCGACTTGCAGTGGTTGGAGTATCTGATTGGATTACGCAGGAGGCAAGGCAATCCATATTGGCAAACGCCACCATTTTCAAGCGTATATATAACTGGATTGATCTGGATGTCTTTAAGCCCGATTCCAAAAGTCGGGTAAAACTTGCTGGTACATTGGGTGATACAACGGGGCTTTTTCTTATTATAGGAGTAGCCTCATATTGGAGTGATGGTAAAGGGTTGAAGCGATTTATGGAGTTATCATATGGGCTTGGTCCAGACGAGAGAATTGTTTTGGTTGGGAAACTACCGACTGGACTATGCCTGCCTGAAAACATCATGCATGTCAAAGAAACCCATGATGTTGTTGAGTTGGCCGCACTATATGCAGCAGCAGATGTTTTTGTCAGTTTCTCAAGGGAAGAGACTTTCGGGAAAGTAACGGCCGAGGCTTTGGCCTCAGGAACTCCTGTTATTGTCAATGAAATGACTGCAAACCCGGAGCTGGTAGGACCAGGATGTGGCTATATTGTTGATACGGAAAATATAGATTGTGTTATAAAGGCGATTCGCCAGGTCAAGTCGCAGGGTAAGGGATCATACACTCAGTATTGCCGAGCCTTTAGCTCAATAAAGTTTAATAAGGTTGAAAATGTACGTCAGTATTATTTGCTGTATAATTCGTTGACGCAAATTGACATTATTAAATAGATTAGTTTATTTATGAATATTTATCTTGTTAATATCACGTTACTTACCGTGATCGCACTGTTCATCAGATTTCGTGGTAATGATTTGTTTCGAAATAACGCCAATCGAGGTGCGGTTTGGTTTTGTGCAATAGCCGCATTGTTCTGGATTATTATTTCAGGCTTTAGGCACGAGCTCGTAGGCGCGGATACCGTTGCCTATCATGACAATTACACAGTGACGTTTTATACTAGCTGGTCAAGGATAATTCAGGATTTTATTGATATCTACATAAATCATTTGCCCGGTAAAGATGCTGGCTATCGTTTGTTTGAGAAGCTTACCCAAGTTTTTTTCTATAATTATCAGCTTTATCTGGTTTTAATTGCCATTATTTTTACAGTCCCTATGGCTCGCTTCATTTACAGATACTCCGCGGATGTTTATATAAGCTTTTTGATATACTCTGTTTTGTTTTTTAGCTTTTTTTCTATTACAGGCCATCGTCAAACTATTGGAACGGCAATTGTTGTTTTTCTTGGTTATGAATTGATTCTGAAACGACAGCTGTTTTGGCTGATTGCAGTATCTTTAATTGTTGCGACAATACATAAGTCAGTATTGATATTTTTGCCGTTTTATTTTCTATACAATTTCCCAGTTAAGCGTATCCATATATCAATTATATTATTTATTGCTTTACCTGTTCTCATAGTTTATGCTGTTCCATATTCTCAATTATTTAAGACATACCTTGGCTATGACGAATATAGTATCTATGCGGGTGCAGGTACTTTGCCGTTTACAATAGTAATGGTGGCTATTGGCCTATTAGTTTTGTGGCGATTTCCGAATATGCTTGAACGCAATGAGCAGGCAACTCATTTTATTAATGCTTATTTAATCAGTATTTTGTTAATTCCGCTAACCTTTGTGCATCCATCAGCCATGCGCGCGGTACAGTACTACTCAATCTTCATCGTTTTGTTAATTCCTGAAATTGTTAAAACTTTTCACCGCAAGGAAGCTGCGCTTGTTTATCTTGTGATATCAGTTTTGATGGTTGTGGTGTTTGTTACTCGTACGGGCAGTGGTGGTGCATATGCGTTCTTTTGGAACTTTTGATTAGTGTCGGCACAAAGTCAGTGCAGCCATAGCGTTATGGCGCTGTTAGAAGGTAATAAGCATTTGGCTAACGGGATAGAAGATTATTATATGAATTGTTTGGTAACATTAGCATGCCGAAACTTCTCTGCGCCAGCGGTTCGTTGTGCGCATATGATGGCCCGAGGCTTAGCTGGTAACGGTTGTAATGTAGATTTTGTTGTCGGTGGTAGCGGTTTATATATTGGTAAAGATCATGAGGGCTGTATTGATTACCATTTTCATTGTCTTGCCTCAACAAATGAAAAACGTGGTTCTGCACTTGCACATTTTCTAATGTTGCGAAATGGTATTATAAATAAACGATGGGACGTTATTGTATTTTATAGCGTTGGATTACAGTTTATTTCGCTTATCTCACTAGCGCGTCGGCATGGAATTAAAATTGTTTACGTTCAAGGCGATCATTACGTGCCTTTGCCAGGAATGAATACACTCGATCGTGGGAAGTTGGCTATTATCAATATTATTGATTGTTACCTATCTCGTCGATCAAATCTCAATGCACTGACTGGTACATTATTGTTGTCTGAGCATTTTCATAAGCAGGCTCCTAATGTTCCAATCCATCTCAGTTATCCTCCGATAGATACAGATCTTTTTTCTAAAGGTGATGCGACGAAAATCCGTAAATATTACGGCCTATTAGATAAAAAAATAATTGTTTACTGTGGTTCAGTGGGAAGTCTTGAAGGTATAGAGGTTCTTCTCAATGCGATGTATATTGTATCGAAATCCAATACGAAGACACATCTTGTTATAGCAGGAAAACTTGGAGTGATTGATCACGCATTGGTACAGCAGATTGATTATCCTAAGCTTGCAGAAGATCTTGGCATTTTTAATAGAGTTTCTTTTACCGGATTTATTGATCAAAATGAGGTGCGGGGTCTTTTATGTGCTGCTGATCTTTTAATAATGCCAAAACTAAATCATCGTCGTAATGCTGTTGCCGCACCTATCAAGATTTCAGAATATTTAGCGTCTGGAAGGCCTGTTATAGCATCTATGGTTGGTGATATTGCTACGCGCTTTCAAGACGGTGTTGAATTGCGCTTTTGCGTACCTGGTGATAGCGATGACCTTGCTGAAAAAATATTGCAGATGTTGGACGAGCATGAAGCTACAAAAAAAATTGCTGCGAATGGGCAAGCTTATGCACGTCAACAATTTGATTACCTGACTTGGGGGAGTCAAGTTTTAAAGCTTATTTAAGCACGTCTAAACATCTAATTGCATGCATTGGCGATTGAGGAATTAGTTATGGACTATTGTTAAAAATAATTAAAGAGATAATAATATGAGCAAAAAACGAATATGTTTTGTTGCAACTTTACCGATTTCTTTAAAGACCTTTGTGTACGCTCAAGCCGAATTATTAGTTTGTAATGGTTGGGATGTTACTTGGATATGTGGCAATGATCCTGAGTTTTATAAAGAATTGCCAAAAGGTGTAAAATATATTCCATTGCCATTTAGACGAGGTATATATCCTTTTGATGCGCCTAAAATGATTTATGCCTTATATAAAATATTTCGTCGTGAATATTTTGATATTGTTCAATTTTCAACACTAAATGCGACATTATATGCTAGTACTGCATCTTGGCTTGCACATATTCATATTCGTATTTATGCCCAGTGGGGAATTCGTTATGTCGGTTTTAAAGGTATACAGCGTCACATCTTTAAGCTTATTGAGTATTGGTGCTGCAGTTGCTCTACTATAATTGAACCGGATAGTTTAAGTAACTATAAATTTTCAATTGATGAAAAAATATATTCCGAAAATAAAGGAAGGGTTATTTGGAACGGAAGTGCGTGTGGTGTAAATCTTGAAAGATTTGATATAAACCATAAAGAAATATGGCGGAATGAATATCGGGAATTGATTAGTATTAAGTCACAAGATCTTGTGATTGGTTTTGTTGGTTCAATCCGTAGTGATAAAGGTTGCAATGAGCTTATATCGGCTTGTCGTAGTTTTTTTTGTGATATGCCTACAGTGCGTTTACTGCTTGTTGGAGATAAGAAATTTTATAATACAATTGATAAAGGGTTACGCGATTGGGTTACTTCTTCTAGTCAGGTAATTCAGATTCCTCCGAATGATAAAATACCGCAATACATGGCGTGCATGGATGTCTTTTCTTTGCCAAGTTACCGTGAAGGTTTTGGAATGGCAATTGTTGAGGCTGAAGCAATGGGGATTCCGGTAGTTGTTAGTGATATTCCAGGACCTATTGATGCTATGCAACACAAATATACGGGCTTGGTTGTTCCTGTTAAAAATGTTAAGGCTTTAGCCCTCGCATTGCAAACGCTACTCAAAGATGAGATAAAGCGAAATGCTTTTGGGACGGCCGCCTCACAATACGCAAAAGAAAAATTCGATCAAAGAGAGTTTTTACGTTATGTCCTTGCTGATAAAGAAGGTCTCTTTAAGACGAATATCAAAGCCACTCAACAAAAGATGAGTTAAATATTGTATTCAGCGCTCAGAAACAAGTCACTCCGTAATTCGTTTTGAACCGAGATTCATGATTATTGAACTTCTTTCTTGATCAGTTTACGCTCTAACTTATTTGCTAGCAATCTGTCGGATTATTTAGCAAGACAGAGTCGTATAAAAACACTTATAAACCTTTTATTATAAATAAGACACATTGTGTATTGAGCGCGTGATAACCAGTCATTTATTCACTGGAAACCAATGCGTTCAGACTTTCTTTCAGCCGATCGAGATTCACTCTACCTTTTGCTACCATCCGTCCAGGACTGGCTACCGGTCAATCATCTCGCTCGTTTTGTTGTTGATATTGTTGCCCAACTTGATCTTACTCCATTACGGGACGCCTATGCAGGAAGAGGCTATTAGGGAATCAATTCTTGAGGAGCGCTTACTGAAGACCTTCTTAAAATGCATTTAATAAAGTGAATGACCTTGAAATATGCACATGCATTATAAATACACAACTGTCCTGAACCTGAAAAAGAATTATTGAATGATATACCGAATGTATTTTAAACGACCAATCGATTTTATTTTATCATTGCTTGGATTGATTGTTATTTTCCCGCTATTTGTTTTTTTTTCTTTTTTGTTGATTTTAAGTCATAAAGGATCGCCGTTGTATATACAGGAAAGACCTGGTAAGAATGAGAAAATATTTTGGTTGATCAAGTTTAAGACAATGAATGATAGCTGTGATATTTACGGCGCTCTTCTCCCTGATATTCAGCGACTTACCATAATAGGCCGGTTTATGCGTTCTTTATCGCTTGACGAATTGCCTCAAATAATTAATGTTTTAATGGGCGATATGAGCTTAATTGGCCCGCGTCCTTTGCTTGTTAGTTATCTGCCGCTTTATAAGGGGGAGCAAGAAAGGCGACATGAAATACGCCCAGGAATGACTGGTTTAGCTGCTGTTAATGGAAGGAACCTATTATCATGGGAAGAAAAGTTCGATCTGGATGTTTGGTATGTTGATAATCTGAATTTTTTTATTGATGTTAAAATATTCTACCTTACCCTAGCTAAGTTATTTAAAAGAGAAGGTATTAATGCTTCTAATAATGAAGCGACAACTCCTTTTTTAGGTTCTGATGTTTGATGGTAATGAGCTGTGTATTAAGTATATGATTTGTGATTCGTTATTATGCATTTTGAATTATGAAATAAAAAAATATAACCCAGATTTGCGTATTTTATTAATTCAAGGTGAAATACAAGATTTGAGCGCTGGCGGAAGTTTTTGTAAACTTTTTAATTAATACTGCTAATGAAAGATAAAATTATCCAAGTCTTGCAGGAAGTAGCTGCAGATTCAGCCTTGCCTCTTTTTGCTAATCTTGATGAAAATACTGTTTTACTTGCAAGTGGTCTTGACTCTTTGGGTTTTGCGATTCTTGTGGCTCGACTTGAGGAAGAGCTTGGTTATGATCCATTCAGCTTGATGGATGAACCTATTTATCCACGCACATTAGGGGAATTTGTTGCAGTTTATGAACGATTAGCTCCATGAACGTTGAATCGCTTTGCTCGGCAATCAGTCAATTGCCTGCCACTGAAAATTGCCTCCTAACTTCTTCAGGCGCTGTTTCTTTGACGACGTTACGTAAATGTGCGGGTATTTTTGCTCAAAATTACCGACTTGGTCGAGGCTCTCGTATTGCATTATGTGGATTGTCTCCTACGGAATTAATCAAAGCAATAATTGCTTTTGATGGTAAAGTGAACGCTATACTACTGCTTCCAGCATCTATGGATGAAATCACAAGCAATGAACTTATCAAATCTGCTTGTTGTACGCATCGGCTTAATACTTTGGAGAATGAACCAATTCCGATTCTATCGAAGATTTATTCTGATTGTATAGAAAAAACTAATACCACTTGGTTACTTGCTACTTCAGGGACGACTGGCAAACCAAAGCTTATAGAGCATTCGCTGGCAACGCTTTGTCGTACGATTAAGAGAGATCCATTGCGTGGTGCTGAATTTATCTGGGGCTTGCTCTATGATCCATGTCGTTTTGCAGGTATTCAAGTGTTTCTTCAAGCGTTGCTTTCATCTTCGGTGTTAAGTGTTCCCGATTCAATGGATTTTGAAGCTCAGGTTGTTGCATTACTAAAAAACAGGGTTAATGCATTGTCTGCCACACCGTCGCTTTGGCGCAAATTATTGATGGATGGAAGAGTTGCGGAGCTTTCGCTCCGACAGATTACGCTAGGAGGTGAAATCGCTGACCAACCCATTCTTGATGCCTTGAAACATTGTTTTCCTGATGCCCGCATTGTTCATATATATGCGTCTACTGAAGCGGGCTCTGTGTTTGCTATAAATGATGGTTTTGCTGGTTTTCCGATAAGTTTGCTTGATGGTGTAAACGCGCCAATGCCTATGCGTATTCGTGAAGATGGGCATCTGCTTGTTAAGCCTTTGTTGCTGCCAGATGGGCATGAGATTTCTTGTCGCATAGATGCTGATGGCTACCTTGATACCCAAGATCTAGTTAAAGTTCAGGGTAATAGGGTTTTTTTTCTTGGGCGTGCATCTGGAGCAATTAATGTTGGCGGTAATAAGGTTAATCCTGAAGAAGTAGAAAATATTATTAGGGAAGTTGATGGTGTTTTTGATGTGCGTGTATATGGTAAAAAAAGCAGCATGATGGGTCAAATTGTTGCAGCTGAAATTCTGCCAGCCAAAGGAATAAAGACAGAACTCTTGACGAAAAAGATTCAATTCCATTGCCGACAAGTATTGGAAAAATGGCAGATACCTGCCTTTCTATTTTTTGTAAAGGAATTTAAAGAGTCAGCAGCAGGTAAAAAGGAAAGGCTTTCTATATGAAAATTATTGTTGTTACTGGTTCCACTCGGGGCCTAGGTCTTGCTATTGCTCGGCAATGCGTCAATGACGGATATAAAGTGGTTACGGTAGGTCGAAACATGACTGAAAAACTTCATGAACTCATTAACCTGTATCCTGATCAAGTTGTCTTTGAAAGCTACGACTTATCTGATACGGCTGGTATTCACTCCTTTTCTGTCGGTATTACCAAACGATGGGGGAGGCCTTGGGGTTTAGTGAATAATGCAGCGCTTGGGTGTGACGGTGTTCTTGCAACCCTTCATGAACACGATATTACTGAGTTAATAAAGATTAATATCGAATCGCCTATTCTGCTCACAAAGTATTTACTGCGTCCCATGCTGATAAACCGTTGCGGCCGCATTATTAATATTTCATCGATTATTGCGACAACCGGTTTTAATGGTCTTTCGGTCTATGGTGCCACAAAAGCTGCTCTTGCTGGATTTACGCGCTCATTGGCGCGGGAAGTCGGAAAGGCAAATATCACAGTAAATACTCTTGCTCCAGGCTATATGGAGACTGACATGACAACAGCGTTGCAAGGTGAAAAACTGGAATCAATCAGACGTCGAAGTCCATTGGGTCATCTTGCTAAAGTAGAAGATGCTGCTTATGCCGTCAGTTACCTTCTAAGCGAAAAGGCGGCAAGCATTACAGGTACTACCATAACGGTTGATGCCGGGAGTACAGCTTGATGATGAGTATTAATAATCTACTTGTTAGGCCTGCTTTTCAAAGCGATGCTCGCGCGGTTGTTGATCTTCTATCAGATAATGGTAGGAGTCTCTATTGGAAGTTAGAAACACAATGGGATTATTTTTATCGTGATTATCCTGAAGGTCGGCCACTTTCATTGATTGCTGAAATTGATGGAAAAATTATTGGGCACTATGGTCTTCTTCCTGTTAAGCTTGGGAAGTGGCCAGCCATGCTTGGACTACATGCCTATATAGCAAAACCTTATCGCGGTTTAACGGTGCTTTCTATGCTTATGGAGGAAGTCGACCGCCACTCTGTAGCAGCAGGAGCCAAAGCAATATGTGGATTTGCTAATCCGCATTTTTCTTTAATTAAAAAAACCTTTTTTAAGTGGAAAGTTCCTTTCTGGCTCGGATTTAAGTCGTTCATGACTGAAGAGGATCTTTCACGACAAAGTGCTCCATTTTACTTTTCTTATTCTGATGCATGGTTCGATTGGCGTTTTGGTGCTCGACAAGATTTTTATATTAGCAGGTATGTTGCTGCAGATTGTATAGTAAGAAAGCAGTTATTGAAGATTCCTCCAAGTGGCATTTATCCTTCACAAACCATATTGTCAGGTTGTGAGGGCTGGTCTAAATATTTTTGTTTCAACAAACAACAAAAGGATCAGTTTTGCCAGCCATTTTCTGTGAAGGCTTATGATCAGGAGTTGATTGATTATGGCATTTACGAAGCTGAAAATTGGTTTGTTGAAATGGGTGACTCTGATACTTTTCAATATTTACAATGTATTAATCATTAAGTTATTTTACATAATAAGTATATGAAAAGAATATTCTTAGTTATTGCGCCACATGCTGATGATGAAACTCTTGGTTGTGGTGGTGCTATTGCAAAGCTGTCTGAACAAGGCAATCTTGTTTATGTTGTTATTATGACAAACGCTTCAATAGGAGCGCCTGAACTTTATTCTCAGTCGGGTATTGATCAGGTAAGAAAAGAGGCTCTTCAAGCTCACAAGATTCTTGGCGTGACGCAGACGTTCTTTTGTGATCTCCCGGCACCTTGCCTTGACCAATATCCTCAATACAAAATTTCAGCAACTCTATCGGAAATAATTTCTGATTTAAAGCCAGAAACCATTTTTGTTCCGCATCGGGGTGATTTGCATCTGGATCATGGGGCGGTTTTTAATGCTGCGTTAGTTGCTGTAAGACCTCAGAACGGCAACACCGTCAAGACTATTCTTGCATACGAGACACTTTCAGAAACAGAATGGGGACATCCGTTTCCAGACTCGGTGTTTGTGCCTAATTATTTTATAACCGTATCGGAGGAAAATTTGCAAAAAAAGATTGCCGCAATGTCGGCATTTGATTCGCAACTTAAAGAGTTTCCTCATCCGCGTTCAGCGCAGGCAATAGAATCTTTAGCCCGATTCAGAGGGGCAACTGTTGGTGCAAAAGCTGCAGAAGCTTATGCATTAATAAGGTTAATCGATTGAAACTTGTTTTTTAGTAATAACTAATATCAGGAGTAAAAAATGACACAACAGGAATTTTTGAGGGAATTGGAAGAGGTTCTTGAGGCTGATGCAGAATCTATTAAGGGCGATGAAACGTTAGCTGACCTGGGTAGCTGGGATTCTCTTGCCGTCATGTCTTTTATTGCAATGGTGGATGAAAACTATGGAGTCACTCTTGCTGCATCAAAACTTGCTTCAGCAAAGAATGTTGAGGATTTGATCGCTTTGCTTGGGGATAAAATCTCCAATACGTAATCTTGACAGGATATTGAAATGATAAACCCGATGGAGTTGATCGATCGAACCATAATGGTAACTGGTGCGTCATCAGGTATTGGTCGGGAAACAGCAATTTTACTGAGCCAGCTTGGAGCTCGCCTGATTCTAATTGGAAGAAATGCCGAGCAGTTGAATAAAACCCTTGCCTCGCTCGAGGGCACCGCACATCATGTTTATACTTTTGATCTTTCAAATATCGATGAGATCCCCCGCTGGATGAAAGAGGTTACTTCTGCAAGCGGGCCATTGCATGGTTTGGTTCACAGTGCCGGTTTGCAGTTTACAAGGCCGTTACGCATCATGTCGAGCGAGAATATTGAAGAACTCATGAGGGTAAATGTAACTGCGGCAATCTTTTTAGCCAAGGCGTTCCGTCAAAAGGGAGTTTCCGCTGATAGTGGCAGTATCGTCTATCTTTCTTCGGTAATGGGGCTTGTCGGTCAGTCAGGTCAATCGGCTTATTCGGCAAGCAAAGGGGCACTTGTGACGTTAACAAAGTCGCTGGCACTTGAATTGTCTCGCGAAAATATAAGGGTCAATTGTGTTGCGCCGGCGATGGTAACCACAGAAATGTCTGGAAAGATGCTTGAGTTATTGACTCCTGAACAGGTTCTGCAAATTGAAGCTATGCATCCGCTTGGTCTTGGTCGTCCTCGAGATGTCGCCAACGCCATCGCATTTTTACTTGCCGATACCGGACGATGGATTACCGGGACAACGCTTGTTTTAGACGGTGGTTATACCGCCCATTGATGTGCAAATGAAACGACTGCTGATTATTGGTGCCGGAGGGTTTGGCAGGGAGGTTCTCAATTGGGCGTTGGATGTTCTTCCTGAAAATAGAAACTGGGAGGTAGGCGGGTTTCTTGATGCCAACCCCGCTGTTTTGGATGCGTACGATTGTGGTTTTCCTATACTGGATGACCCATTGAATTACGTTCCGGAGGATAATGATCGCTTTGTTTGCGCCATTGGTCATCCCTTAACGAAGTTACGAGTTTGCCGATCCCTTAACGAGCGTGGAGCGCAATTTATTACGCTGATTCACCCCACGGCAGTTGTCGGGAGTCGCTGTTTTATTGGTGAAGGATGTGTTTTTTGTCCTGGAGCGGTTGTTACTACAGATGTGAAAATTGGTGAGTTTGTGATGATAAATTTGCAGTCTACGATAGGACATGATGTGATTGTTGCGGATGGTTGTACGCTTAGTCCTCATGCAGATGTCAATGGCTATGCTTCACTTGGGGAAGGTGTTTTTCTTGGAACTCATGCGGTCATTTTGCCTGGAGCAAAAATAGGCGATTATGCAATAGTCGGGGCGGGAAGCGTTGTGCTGAAAAATGTTAAGGCTGGTGCAACGGTTATGGGTGTACCTGCTAAGCAGATTGCTGGTTTTTAGAGCAATAACCATATAAAACGAGCGGAGTATAAAATGCAGGCAGTTATCAGTGCCATTGAATACGATCTTCCTGAAGGGCAGCTTACCAACGAAATGCTTGGAGCCGAATATCCGGAATGGTCTGTTGAAAAGATTGAGGAAAAGATAGGAATCAGTGTGCGGCGCATTACTGCAAAAGATGAATGTGCTTCTGACATGGGAGTTCGTGCGGCAGAAAAACTCTTTGCCAGCGGAGTCTGTAATCGGGAAGATATTGACTACCTCTTGTTCTGTACACAAAGCCCGGATTATTTCCTTCCAACCACGGCTTGTCTAATGCAGGATAGGCTTGGATTACCGAAAAGCTGCGGAGCATTGGATTTTAATCTGGGCTGTTCCGGATATATCTATGGACTTGGTCTTGCCAAAGGCCTGATTGAAACCGGTCAGGCTCGTAACGTCTTATTGATTACCGCCGAAACATACAGCAAGCATATCCATACTGGTGACAAGAGCGTGCGCACCTTATTCGGAGATGCAGCAGCAGCGACACTGATTCAGAGCTCAGGTAAAGCTGAACTGAAGATTGGGCCATTTGTTTATGGTACTGACGGAAGTGGAGGCAAAAACCTGATTGTTCCTACTAGCGGCTTTCGCACTCCTCGTACCGAGGAGTCAGCTCGAGTTGATGAAGATGAGCAAGGTAATCTTCGCTCTCAGGACAATCTCTATATGAACGGGTCTGAAATCTTCACCTTTACCCTGCGGACTATACCAAAATCAGTTAAGGAATTGCTTTCACTCTCCGGGAAGTCACTTGACGATATTGATCTTTTCGTTTTCCATCAGGCGAATAAGTTCATGCTGGAGCATCTTCGCAAGAAGCTGAGCGTACCGGAAGAAAAATTTTACATGTCATTCAAGAATTATGGCAATACCGTATCCTCTACCATTCCTATTGCGCTTAAGGATGCACAAAGAGAAGGCAAGCTGAAATCAGGTGATCTTGTGATGCTTGTCGGGTTTGGTGTCGGCTATTCGTGGGGAGCTACACTGCTTCATTGGGTATAATATTATAAATAATTATGTTACAAGTAAATGCTTAATACTCCGTTCCCTCCCTGGCCGTCATATACTCAAGAAGAAGCAGATGCTGTTTCACGGGTTCTTTTGTCCAACAAGGTTAATTACTGGACAGGGCAGGAGTGCCGGGAATTTGAGCGTGAGTTCGCTGCCTGGGCGGGGTGCAACCATGCTATAGCATTGGCGAATGGCACAGTAGCACTTGAGTTGGCGCTTGAGGCTCTTGAGATCGGGGCCGGTGACGAGGTGATAGTTCCGAGCTATACCTTTCTTGCTACTGCCAGTGCGGTGGTGATGCGTGGTGCCGTTCCGGTTATGGCTGATGTGGACGCTGATTCCATGACGTTGACAGCGGAAACTATTGCCGCAAAGATTACTTCAAGGACTAGAGGAGTTATTGTGGTGCATCTGGTTGGCTATCCGTGCGATATGGATCCGATTATGGAGCTGGCGGAGCAGCATGGTTTGAAGGTGATTGAGGATTGTGCGCAGGCTCATGGTGCAAGGTATAAGGGCAGGTCGGTGGGAACTATCGGCCATATTGGGGCTTGGAGTTTTTGCCAGGACAAGATTATGACGACGGGCGGTGAGGGCGGTATGGTGACAACTAATGATTCGGCCTTGTGGTCGCGTATGTGGTCGTTTAAAGATCATGGCAAAAGCTGGGAGGCTATCTATGAGCGTGAGCACCAGCCGGGATTTCGCTGGCTTCATGATTCGTTTGGTACGAACTGGCGGATGACGGAGTTGCAGGGGGTGATCGGGCGGATACAGTTGCGGCGGATGGCGGAGTGGACCGCCAAGCGCCAGGCGAATGCTGACGCTATTTGGAATGTTGCGCTCTCAATTCCCGGACTACGGGTTCCCGAGATACCGGATTGGGCGGAACATGCGGCGTATAAATGTTATGTTTTTGTTGAGCCGGCTGTGCTGAAAGAGGGCCTGAACCGTGACAGAATCATGGACGCCATCACAGGCAGGGGCGTTCCCTGCTACAGTGGTGGGTGTCCTGAGATCTATCTCGAAAAGGCATTTGACCATACCGGATGGCGACCTGCCGAACGGTTGCCGGTAGCAAAGGAGCTTGGTGAAACAGCTTTGATGTTTCTTGTGCATCCTACGCTTGAGGAAGAGCATATCAAGAAAACCTGCAAGGTACTGCAGGAGGTTATGAAAGAAGCAGTTTTGCCTGTAAATCCTAAGTTTCTCAGCAAAAAAAGCGGTATCCAGGGAGCTTGGTGAAACAGCAGTAATGTTTCTTGTGCATCCTTCGCTTGAGGAATAGCATATCAAGGAAACCTGCAAGGTACTGCAGGAGGTGATGAAAGAAGCTGTTCGCGGTGCATTGGCATATATCATGAATAGCGATTAACCGATAAGAAACGTCATCGAATGACCTTGTTTTATGAACGGGTAAAAAAAAGCTGCGTGAATGTGTCACGCAGCTTTTTTTATTTTTAACCGAATATTGCAGGGAAGTTTACAGCTTACCCATAACTAACTTG
>CAIRND010000645.1 GCA_903879825.1 uncultured Geobacteraceae bacterium | reverse complement strand
GTGGTCGCAACCGGCAAGACGGCGTGGGATGATGAAGGCGCCCGGATTCTTGAAAAGAGCGTGGTATTTGATAGCAGCAGCTTGAAGTGGGACCTTCAGATCGTTGATATGCGCAGTGTTCTGGCGGGTGATCTTATGAAGGTGCAGGCGACGCTGCGCTCCCGGGATAAGGACACTCTTCTGTTTCAGTATCGGTTTGAATGGTATGATGCCGGCGGGCTTGAAATAAATTCCGGGGCGGGCTCATGGAAACCTCTGCTCCTTAATGGCCGTGAAACCAAGACCGTGCAGGCAGCGGCCCCCGATGCCCGCGCCAAGGAATTTAAGCTTAAGATCCGTGAACCGGATTAAAAGAAGAAAGAAAATACTAATTTAAAGTGAGGATAGAACAGATGAAAAATGGCATTAAAGTACTTTTTACCGCAGCAGTCATTGGCTCGTTATCTCTTTCGGGGTGCGCTTCAACCATGCAGTATGGTGACGCCGGTTCGGCCAAACCTGTTTCGACAGAATTCGGTTCATCCGATCTTCAGCAGATAGCCGAATCGATGGTTGATTCACTCTGCACCTTTCCCCCTCTGGTCGAGTTGACAACGGGCCGCCGGCCGGTAGTCAGCGTCGATAAAGTAAAGAACAAGACCATGCAGCATATCGACACGGAATCGGTTACCGATTCTATCCGGGCCAAGCTGATCCGTTCAGGCAAATTTCGTTTCATTGACCGCACGACAGATACACAGACGGTCGAAGAGCTGAAGGTCCAGCAGGACAGTGGTCTGGTTGATAAAAAGAATGCGGTACAAACCGGTCAGCAGTTTGGAGCAGAATTTCTCCTGACCGCCAATGTCTCAGAGATTACCCAGAGAGCAGGAGCCGTCACCGATACCTACTTTAAATTTACGATGTCGCTCAAAAATCTCAAAACCGGAATTCTCGAATGGTCAGATGAAAAGGAAATTCGGAAAGTGTTTAAACGCGGTACATTTGGAGGATAACGCCATGAAGAAACTGTTATTGCTATCCCTTGCGACCCTCTTTCTGATGGCCTGCGCCGTTGCACCGCCGAATTTTGTCTTTCTGGAAAAGACTGCGGTTGATCAGAATACCGGTCTGGTGTGGGCCAAAAACGCTAATATGCCGGGTCGCCAGCTCATCTGGCGCGGTGATGACAATGTCTACGAATATATGAAACGTCTGAATGAGGGTAATTTTGCCGGGTATGCCGATTGGCGTGTCCCCTCCAAAGATGAGATGGCGTTGCTGGTCGAGTACGCACTGTCAATGGGCTATGACAAGGCAAAAATGGACACCTGGCCCTACCAGAAGCTGCGTCAGCTCGGTTTTGTCGACGTGCGGGACTATGAATACTGGACCTCCACCCGCAAATCTTCGACCGAAATGTGGACTGCCGACCTGGCCAATGGCACGGTAGCCCCGAAAAAGGAAGCCAAGCCATATTATCTGTGGCCCGTCCGCGGGAACAGTTCGCGTTGAGAAAAGAGATAAATTGTAAGTAAACATATGCCGCAGCACACCACCCCTGAAGAAGAACCAGCAGGGGTGGTGTTGCTTTTTTGGAAGATGTAATTACCCAAATACGGCATTTGATCACGCAAAGCCGCAACGAACGCAACTAAAAAAAAGACTTATAACAAAATAGTGGTTAACCGATTGGGTGAATCTGGAAAATGACTTAAGCTATTGATTCTATAAGTTGCGCCGTTGCGTCGTTGCGTGAAACTGCTTTTTTCAGGATTACAACTCTTCGATAAAATCCCCAATCGCGGCATGAACACCCTCACAACCTTCTCCGGCAAGAATCCCGTGGCGGTTGAAATCGAGGGGGAGATAGCGCTTCAGCTTGGCACCGATGCGGTTGAATGAGAGTGCCGTCCCTTCGGCACTGACTACCGGATCTTCACTGGCCTGCACCACCAGAGTCGGCATTTTTACCTCCACCAGACGTGCTTCAAGCCCTTTCATGAACAGTTCCAACTCCACCAGAGCCGCCAGAGGAACCCGCGCATAGTTGATTAGTGGTCGTTCCGATTGGATCTCCACATATTCTTTGGTCGCCCCCTGGCAGTGAAGCGTCTTCATTGTTTTGTTCCAGGTGGTAACGGCAGAGGCGAAACGGGTCGATATATCCTGGAGGCGAAAAGGGGGTGAGACCGCAAAAACGCCTGCCAGACCTGAAATGCGGGCGGCACAATCGAGGGCCAGGCCGCCACCGAATGAAAATCCTCCTATCACTACCCGTGTACAGATGGAATTCATCAAGGCATAGCCGATATCCACCGATTCGATCCAGTCGCTGCCGTTACGGGTGGCAAGATCTTCAGGTGACGTGCCGTGGCCGCGGAGTCGGACACAATATACCCACAATCCTTTGCCGTGCAGATAGGCTGCCAGTTCAAGCATTTCACGTGGTGCCGCCAGAAAACCATGCACGAGCACGACGCCCATGCGTCGGGAGCTTCCCTTCAGCAGCAGCGGCGCACCAATCGAGCGCTCCTTTGATTCGTCACTGCGGGAAAAGCGGACGTAATCAGCTTCAAACTGGTCAGTCGCCTGACGCAGCAGAACATCAACGACCCGGTGGCGGATCAGCATTTCCGGCAGCCACGCCAGTATTCTCACCCGCTTTTTCAGGTCTGACAACGAGCTAACTTCATTCGCCGCGACACCGAGCGGATTTTCAACCCGAATCCGGTGGAATTCGCTTTTCGCAGAAAAGTTGGTGGGATTCCTGAGCAGAAAACCTTTGTCGCAGCGGACAGCGCGGGTTTCCCGGGCCAACTCCAAAAAATCACGGTATTTGTGGTAGCGGTCGTCGGTAAGCAGGGCTACCTGACCAATCTCAAGGCTCTGGTGGCAATGAACCAGAGTTTTATCCGGCACCAGATCGGTCAGCAGGAAAACGCGTCGCCGAAAATCATCTTCGGAGATTTTATTGAATGGCAGCGCCCTCAGCAGCGATGCAAAAAGGTGGTCGTGATTGACCGTGGTCATACGGTAAATATCGGACATGAAACGGTTCATCAGTGCAGTCGCTTCGTGGCGCATCGCCGGCAGGGAGGGGAGCGGGTCATCAAAATTGATTTGGCGCAGGGAATACATATCCTGCCTGATCGGGGAGGAGGAGAGCGACTCTGAAACCGGGATGGCCCGGCCAAAGCGGATGTCGATATCCACCCCCTCGAAAAACATGGTTCCCTCGGTCAGCAGCTCCTCCCGCAGTCGGTCGGAGATGCCGCTGGCAAAACGATTGGCCAGTGTACTCAACACGTTTTCCCGTGCCCGGAGTGGATAATAGGTCAGGTTTATCGGGACTATCCACGTCTTTCCGGACAGTACCGGCGCCAGATCACTGATGTGGAACATGTTCTGCAGCCGCTCCGCTTCCGCAGGGTTCTCTGCAAGCAGATGTCGCAGTCGTGTACGATAAAATTCGGTTCGCAGCGCCAGTGTTGCCGCTCCGGTATGGGCAAAGCGCAACTTGCCACGGTGCAGGCCAAAGATGGAAGGACTGGCAGAGGCTTCCTTATCTTTGACCATGTGCCCTTCGGGGAAAATTATCCAGTTGGTTTCGCCGGTCAAAAGGCTTTTAACAATGAGGCGATCACGATCAGGATCTCTGGTTGAAATAGCCCCGACTTTTTCCAGAAGACCGCTCAGAGGACCTTCGAAAAAGGAATGATCAGCCAAAGACCAGACCGGCACGTGCGTGTTAGCATAGATATGATAGGGGAGCAGGAGCGTTTCAAGCCGCGTGAAGTGGTTGACGACAAAGATGATGGAACCTTCAGGGATCGTCTCCTGGCCATGGCTTATGACCTTGATCTTTGAAAACCCCTGCATGAGAGCAATCATCTGGCCGGTGGCAAGATACGCTGAATATTTCATAATTGCTCTCCTGGCGAAGCTAACGCGTTCCGCAGCCAGCCGGGGCGGTTGGTCATGATTGAATCAGCACCGAGTAAGGACAGACGGCGCGCCGCTGTCGGCCGGTCAACCGTCCAGACATGAAGTTCTGAACCCCGTTTTTGTAATTCTTCTGCCAGCTTCGGGTCGAGAAATGGGGAGTCGGCGCTGGCCAAGCCATCGGCACCGGTGCGCTGGAGCGTATCAAGTATCTGCTCACGTGACGGTCGGCAGAGATCATGTGCGGTTGTATGCCGATAGTCGCAGAGCCAGCAGGCGTGCCAGTCGGGCAGTTGCCGTTTTATTTCCGTAATAAGATCGGCGCTGAACCCCAAAATTCTGATTCGCTCCGGGGAGACACCTGAATCCCGCAGTACTTTTTTCAGAGGAGCTATGATTTCCGCTCCACTCTTGATCTCGATAAAAAACCAGCTGCCGTCAGGGAGTGCGGCCAGCACTTCGTCCAGAGTCGGTATGATGGCCCCCGACCATTTCGGTGCTTTCCAG
>CAIRND010000644.1 GCA_903879825.1 uncultured Geobacteraceae bacterium | reverse complement strand
TTCATGATTCGTCTGACTCTGCTGGTCATGCTGGCGGGAACAGCGATCACTCTTTCAACATCGCTCCCTGTCATTGTGGCCGGCGTGGGCGTTTTCACCTGCGGTTTTTTCAGCGCCCACGCAATCGCTTCCAGCTGGGTCGGTCGACGCGCCCGGACAGCCAAGGCTCAGGCCTCGTCGCTGTACCTGTTCTCGTACTATCTGGGTTCAAGTATTTCCGGCACAGCGGGGGGAATGTTCTGGCTGAACTACGGTTGGAATGGTGTGGCGTCGCTGATTTCCCTGTTGATAATTGCAGCGTTCGGGGTGGCTTCACTGCTGTTGCGGATGCCGGTTGAGGAGTAAAACAGGATACTTGAATTAGTCGCTTTAGTAGTCTATATTCAGACCAATAAAGGGACCTGTCTGAGGAGGTTTACCATGCGAGCCATTTCAATAAGTAACGATATTATCCCCATTGCAGAATTTAAAACCAATATTTCCCGGTGGTTCAAAATCCTTCAAACATCCGGGCATCCACTTATCATTACCCAGAACAGTAAGCCGGCCGGCGTATTGTTATCCGCTTCAGATTACGATGATCTGGTGTATCGAAAATCGTTCCTTGATTCTGTTGAGCAGGGCATGGTGGATGCGGACAGCGGGCTAACCATGACAACAGAGGAGCTGCGAAACTCGTTGAATTCACGAAGGAGTGAGGGTAATTCATGCGGGTAACATGGTCACGTCAAGCTGGTGAGAACCTTATTGATATTGAGGATTTCATTGCGCGGGACAGCCGGGAGCGGGCAGTCAGGTTTGTTGATGCTTTGATGGATAATGCGGTAGTCCTTTTAACTGAAAATCCAAGAAGCGGGAGAGTCGTGCCGGAAACGGGCAATCCAGCTATTCGAGAGCTTATTTACCGAGGATACCGCGTAGTATATCGCATAAAGGGAGATGATCTCGAAATCCTCACCGTTTTTGAAGGGCACCGTTTATTGAGACTGAAGGGTTGAAGTGTTGTCACGTGTTGTTACCCAGAGCAGCAAACCGGCCGACGTATTGTTGTCCGCTTCACATTATGAAGAACTGGTATACCGAAAATCGCTTCTTGATTTTGTAGAGCGTGGCATCGCGGAGGTGGAAGGCGGGCTTACGCTAAGGAATTGAGCCGAGCCCAAATATGTTGCAAAGATGATTTACTGTAGCTACAATAGGCTACAATATCATGGAGGTGATACTTATGTCAGAAACTATTATTAGAGCTCGCGTTGACGAATTAGAAAAACTTGAGTGTGAGTCGATTTTTAAAAGTTTGGGCCTCACTATGAGCGAGGCAGTCCGAATCTTTATCCGTCAGGTTAATACGGTGAAGGGGTTACCTTTTGAAATGAAGCTTAACGCCACTGCTGTCACTGAGCACGATCGTTGGTTTAGAGAGCACGTTGAATCGGTACTGGCAAAAGTGAATCAGCCAGGTAGGGTATCTGCTTCACATGAGGACGTTGGTACGCGGCTAAAATCTAAGCAGGCGAATCTTCTTAAAAAGGCGGCCTGATGTGGATGTTATTTGGGAGCCAGAGTCTGAAGCAGATTTAGATTTAATCCTTGAATATATTGCAAAAGATAATATCGAAGCGGCAATATACGTAACAAATGAAATATATCAGCAAGTTTCAATGATGTTAGCACCTGTTTCCCGTCGGGGGAAAAAAGGAAGGGTGGCCGGCACAATGGAGCTTGTTATTCTACGGACACCATACATTGCTGTGTACGTTAAAAAGGGGCCACTCCTGCGGATTATCAAGGTACTGCATGGGTCTGAGGTGCTGCGGTTTGGGGCACTGAAAGTCGGATAATTTAGGCGCTTCGCCGGTTCGGGCTTACACCCCCAAGTCCTCACCGTTTTTGAAGGGCATCGTCTATTGAGGCTGAATGATTAAGTGACAACAAGTAAACTTCTGCTCCCTTACCCTTTCTGACTCTCCAACTCATCCCAGCGCAACATGGCCACTTCCAGCTGCTGCTCCAACTCTGCCAGACGGGCGTTCACCGCGACAACTTCGTTACCGGCACTTTTATAAAAGTCAGGGTCTGCCAGACGGACATGCAATTGTGCCTGTTCTTGTTCAATAGCGGCAATCTGTTCCGGCAGCGCATCTAACTCACGCTGGTCATTGAACGAAAGCTTACGGGCCTTTTCTTTCTGCGGCTTCCCTTTTTCCGGGATAGCTTTCTGCGCTTCCTGAATCGCTTCAGCAGCCTCGATGGCAGCCTGATTCAGCCAATCATCATAACCGCCGACAAATTCGCGCACAGTACCGTCGCCAGTAAGCACCAGCGTACTCGAAACCACATTATTGAGGAATTCACGGTCGTGGCTTACCAGCAGCAAGGTACCGGGATATTCCATGAGCAGATCTTCCAGCAGATCGAGCGTTTCAGCGTCCAGATCGTTGGTAGGTTCATCCATTACCAGAATATTGGAGGGCTTGGTGAACAGCTTTGCCAGCAATAGCCGGTTGCGTTCACCACCCGAAAGGATACTGACCGGCGAGCGGGCACGTTCCGGCGAGAAGAGGAAATCCTGCAGATAGCCGATAATATGGCGCGGTTGACCATTGATGATCAGGGTATCATTACCCTCCCCCACGTTTTCCTGCACGCTCTTATCCATATCCAGCTGTTCACGCAGCTGGTCGAAATAGATCACCTCGCGGCGGGTCCCCAGCTTGATCTCTCCCTGTTGCGGTTCCAATTCACCGAGCAGCAAACGGAGCAGGGTCGTCTTGCCTGAACCGTTCGGGCCGATGAT
>CAIRND010000643.1 GCA_903879825.1 uncultured Geobacteraceae bacterium | reverse complement strand
TCCTGGTGGAGAGAACGTAACCGCTCAAAGGCATCGCATTCTTCGAAACTCACCCGGTCAGACACCTTATTCAGCTTGGCATGACTGCTGGCCTGCCCCACAGCCCGCGTCGAAATATCGACGCCAAGAACTGACAGCGCCCCAAACGATGCTGCATGCACCGCCCATCCTCCGGTATAGCAGAAACAATCAAGGACATTCTGCCCCGCACACATGTCACGCAACAACAGATGATTTTGTTTTTGATCCAGAAATGCTCCGGTTTTCTGACCTTCGCGCAAGTTGACCCGGAATTGGAGATCATTCTCCTCCATAACAACCGTATCGGGAATTTCTCCCCACAACAGCTCAATCTTTTCTTCCAGACCTTCCAGCTTGCGGACACTCACATCGTTACGGGCAATGATTCCCTTTGGTTCAAATATTTTCCGGAGCGCCGCCACAATCTGAAGCCGTCGACTATCCATACCAGCTGTAAGCAGCTGTACTGACAGGTAATCGCCATATTTGTCTACTACCAAACCCGGCAAAAAGTCACTCTCGCCATAGACAGCACGGAAAGTGGTCAATCCGGGGTAGCGTTTCAGGCGATGAGCCAGAGCAGCGCTAATACGCTGTTCAAAAAAATCATCCGTATCGATATCTTCCCGTTGACGGGAAACCAACCGGAAAGCGATGAGTGAATGTGGATTGTAATGTCCGACCCCAATGAACACGCCGGCGGCATCATAAAGTTCTGCTCCGATTCCGACGGAACGGTCGCCGGATACCTCACGGATTTCATTGCTAAAAGCCCAGGGGTGGCCGAACTTGATACGGCGCTCTTCGTTTTTGTTAAGTGTGATTCTGGTCATGGGAGAGTCCTCTGCGTGTGCGACTATAAGATAATTTCAGCCGTCATGCTTGACAGCGTTTTCCTTGTACACCATTATGCACAAAAATACCCTCACAAACAGCAAAGGCCATACATGATTGACCCTAAAATTCTGATCATATTTTTTACCACCTCGGTTTTACTGGCACTTTCCCCCGGACCGGACAACCTTTTCGTCATGACCCAGGCGGCCCAACAGGGGCGAAAAGCCGGTCTATTCGTCACGCTGGGTCTCTGCACCGGCCTGCTCTTTCACACGGCAGCGGTGACTTTCGGGCTGGCGGCACTCTTTAAAGCATCGGCCGTCGCTTTCACCGTTCTCAAATGTACCGGCGCGGGATATCTGCTCTACCTGGCATGGGGTGCATTTCGGGCCGGGACAGCAACCGGACCGATGACCGCCGTTGAGCACTTGGATTCAGCCGATCTCTACCGGCGCGGCATTATCATGAATATCACCAACCCCAAGGTGTCGATCTTTTTTCTCGCCTTTCTGCCACAGTTTGCCGACCCGGCGAACGGGCCGTTATCGCTGCAATTGGTGCTGTTAGGGTCTGTTTTTATCCTCGCAACAATTATTGTATTCGGCGCAATCAGTCTGCTGGCAGGATTTTTTGGCGAACATTTCCGGAAATCTGCACGCGCTCAAAAAGTGCTCAATCGTGCGGCAGCGGGGATTTTTGCCGGATTAGCAATCAAACTGGCTTTGGCGCAACGCTCATGACAACTGCCACCCTCTATGTAATAGCCACACCAATCGGCAATCTGGAAGATATGACCTATCGCG
>CAIRND010000642.1 GCA_903879825.1 uncultured Geobacteraceae bacterium | reverse complement strand
TGAAACGGTATTCCCCCGCCTTCAACCGGTGAGCATCTCCCCGCAACCGGGTCATAAGAATAAAATGCCACGAACTGCGAATAACTCCACCAGCCTTAAGGTCATTGGCTAATTTACGGATTCCGCTGCCAGGAGGAAACGCTATGTCACATTGTACGGTGCCGCGACCAGGAGCAATTAAGACACAGAAAAGGTACCAGAGGAGACAGATCAGTAACAGTAATCGAATGACTGACACGCAGATGTTTTGGGGGGGTAAAGTGACTGGAAACATGGCGGCATTATGGTAAAATTTCTATGCGGAGTCAAGCTCTAGTGGAGCACTCCAGTTATAAAAAATAAAACTTCAAAAAGTGAGCTAACTACCTCATATGCGTCATTACCTTACATGAGTGAAATTGTGATGGGCCGATATTGCAGGAGATAATCGGGCGGCACACTCTTTGCTGTTGTAATGATACCGCATTCCAATAGTTCGTCTACCGGAGGCACACGTGATAAGAATTGTTTTAATATTTTTACTGTTAGCTCTCGCTGTTCCACTCTGTGCAGTGGCGGGAGTAATAAGTCCTGCCAGAATTCAGTTTATTGATGGTGATGTCATGTTTCGGTCGCCAGATCTTGATGAATGGCTCCCGGCAACCGTCAATACCCCGTTTGATGAAGGTGATACTATTTGGGCACCTCCCGGATGCAGGACTGAGATTCAACTTGGCGACGGCTCTATCGTTCGACTTGATGGCGGTTCCCAACTTGACCTGATCGCACTTGAAGAGGGCTTTACCCACCTGCATCTGGCTCGAGGCCGTCTGTACGTAAAAACGTTCATATATGCAAAGGGAAATGTGCTTCAAATAGATGCTGATGACACAACTATTTTACCAGAGGCACGCACACGGCTCCGCATTGATATGTTACCAAACAATCAGGAAGACGTTTCCATATTCAAGGGTTCAGCCTATGTCGAAGGCAATGGCAATCGCACACAGGTTCGCGCTGGCGAGCATATTGCGCTTGAGGAGGGTCACAGTGAATTGCTGGCACTCAATGCGCCCGACAACTGGGAAAGGTGGAACAGTGATCGTGATCGAAGCCAATCACGCACCGCAACAGCAGAATCAAATTTGCCAGAGGAACTGTTGCCTTATTCCGGAGAGCTTGACGCAAGCGGAAGATGGCTGCATGCACCAGAATATGGCATGGTCTGGCGCCCAACAGTCATACTGTCAGATGATTGGGCCCCCTACCGGAGCGGTCGATGGATCTGGAAGGGAAAAGACTATGTCTGGATATCCTACGAAAACTGGGGATGGGCACCATACCATTTTGGGCGATGGGCAGTAATCAGTGGCTTTGGATGGTGCTGGGTGCCTCCTGTTCGCGGTGATATCTACTGGGGACCGGGCTATGTCGGGTGGTATCGTACCGAAAATCACGTCGGCTGGACACCGCTGGCACCAGGTGAAACGTACTATGGACACCGACAGTACGGCCTTCATAGCGTCAACATCACACACAGCTCAATCAACACCGCAACGATCGCATACAAAAACCGGGGCGCACGGGGGGGCTTCAGTGTTCTTCTCCAAAATGATTTTTTGAGAGGGATAGTATCGTTTCAGAATCCCGCCAACGTAAAGAATGTTTCAATCTCGGTTTCTCCTGGTAGTCCCCGCATACAACCGATGAGAGAGACACGAATGCCGATTATCAAGCAGACGCCACCGAGAGCAGCTTCACCCGTTATCCCGCATCAGGACAGTCGGGATTTGCGGTCACGTTTTCCCCGTGTAACTCCTAATGCAGAAAACAGACAACGCACGCAACCGACTATCGTATCAACAGAACCTGCAGCACCGACCGGCACTGCCCGGCAGTCTGCTCAGCCAGTATCACGACAGAACGAGAACAGACAGCCTCAAACAACAATACCACAGACTTTTCAAAACCGCCCGGAACGCAGGGATCAGCGCAATTTCCCGGATAAGGCTGAAACTCACTCAGCTCAACGCACTCCCGTTCGCCAAGGAGATGGAACGGGGCAAAATTTAATGCCGAAAGAGCTGAAGCAGAGGAAAGTCTGGAAGATAACTACGATGGAACAAGGTGGCGAAAAAGATCAGAAGGAAAAAGAGGGAAAGGAACATAAAGGGAAAAAATAACATTATAAGGGCATCCGTACTGATACGGATGCCCTTACTATGTTACTGGCACAATTTTACGAAAGCAGCCTAGGCAGTAATGAATGACCTTCCACTACTAATCCCGTCGCTTTGGCCTGGAATTCGTCATACGAACAGGCACCATTACTCTCCCCTGCCCCGCTCCGGTAGATGACAAAAGGAACCGGATCAGAGGTGTGGGTCATAAGCTTCACGGGCGTCGGGTGGTCAGGCATGCATAGTACAACAAAGTCGTCAAACTTCTTGATTCCCTCCAGAACAGTACCAACAACCTGACGATCAAAATCCTCAATAGCCTGAAGTTTATGTTGCATATTACCGGCATGTGACGCCTCATCCGGAGCTTCCACATGAACATAGACAAAATCATGATTCTCAAGCGCCGCCAGAGCCGCCTGACCCTTACCAAGATAATTGGTATCGATATATCCGGTGGCGCCCTCCACATTAATGATGTCAAGTCCGGCACAGATACCAATACCTTTTATCAGGTCCACAGCCGAGATAACCGCACCGGTGAGGCCGCATGTGGCCTGATAGGTCGCAATTTTGGGAGTTTTGCCGTGCCCCCAGAGCCAGACGGAGTTAGCGGGCAAATTCCCCTGTTCCTTGCGCCGAATATTAACCGGGTGGGTATGAAGCACCATCTGGGCATGATTCATAAGATTATTGAGCGTATCAGCTCCATCGCCACTGGGAAGAGCGTCAAGTATCGCTTTGCCGGTTATGTCGTGCGGCGGAGTGGAACGCATACCGTCTTTGCCGCCACGCCACACCATTAGATGACGATAGCCAACACCGGCATGAAATTCAATTTCGGCGCTACCAAGTTCAGTCTGGAGTGTTTCAACCAGCTCTCGGGCCTCATCAGTTGAGATGTGACCGGCAGAAAAGTCCTGCATGTAAATCGAACTTCCCTTGGGAGCAAGTGTGACGAGATTCATGCGGAATGCAACATCATCCGGGCCGAGAACAACGCCCATACTGATCGCTTCAAGTGGTGAACGCCCCGTGTAACAGGTACGAGGATCATAGCCGAAAACGGACAGATTCGCCACGTCGCTTCCTGGCGGCAAACCGTTAGGGACGGTATGAGCAAGGCCTACCAGACCATGCTGTGCCATAAAGTCCATGT
>CAIRND010000641.1 GCA_903879825.1 uncultured Geobacteraceae bacterium | reverse complement strand
TTATCGGCCTGTTCTCTTTCCGGCGTTCCTGCTTTGTAGCGGTTCGGCCATTCAGGGCCATCAAGCCAACCTTCCACGCATTCACCGCACTCGTCAAAAGCATATTCAGTGAGAGATTCGAGTAAACCTTCAACGTGACCTGTCTGGAGATATTCGCTGGCCTTGGAAGTTCCGCTACATTCACCAATCCATATTTGACAGTTGTCGGTATCGCTGAAACCTTCTGCGAGAGCGGCCTCGATAGATTCAAATGATCCGTAAAACTCTTCTTCATTGTGCGAATAGCAGAACATGGCTTCCCCCCTTATTTGTTGTGATCTTTGCCGGGCATCAGAAAGCCAACCCCGCCGCCGTCAAACCTCAGGTATGCAGGCGTGTACTCTCCAGTAGGTGAAATCTGAATACCTGGCAGGTTTTTGATTAGGTACAGGGCATTTGCTTTGAATTGAGCGGCACCGATTGTAATCATACCCGAAGCATCAACACCGGTTCCGTAACAGTGCTTACAGAAAGGAACTTCACCATCACCGTCGCATGATCCGCACTCGATACCTTCATAAACAGTAAAGTCGTTTTTAAGAGTAACGGCACCAGAACCATAACATTCAGGACACTTGAAATTATTTATTACGCCTTCACAGGTTTTGCAGGGAGTGACTTCTACTTCTGGAATATCGAACCACTCTTGAGGCTCCATATTTGGCGCTACTCTTGATATGTTTGGTGCCTTGGGGTTGACCGGAACTTCAGGTAAAGCGGGTATTCCGATAATCATCCAGCCGTTTGTGGCCCAGCTTATGCCGTCTTGAGTAAATGGCTCTGCAATCGAATATTTTGTCTGGTCTTTGCTGCAATACTTTTTCAAGTCCATGGTTTCCTCCGATCAGTTAACGGTTGATTCGACTATTGAAATTAAACCTTCGTGGTGACAGGCCGGACACTGGAGAGAAACACTCGCTTCATGGTAAACAGCCGCCCAGTCGTGACCACATTTCCGACAGTACACATGGCTGCTGATCCAGTTACCCATTATGTAAAACCTCTCCATCGGCCCCTTGAAATACTATCTTTCCTTCAAGCAACCCTTCTACGATTCGGTTGTACTCCCAGCAATGAAACTGGCAGTCAACAAACACTCTGAACTTTGTGTAATCGTGCTTTTTACGTGCAATAAACGCTTCAGCTGCTTCTTTTGTGAAGTGGGCGCAAACGTAGTCCCAAGTATCGAAGTAACCAACTTTCTTAAAAATAGTTTCTCCGCCTGCCTTAACTTCATCATCATAGTCAGGATCGAACTCGTCTATCGGCCCGTTTTCCTCAACATATTCGGCAATGGCCTCTTTCAGTTCATCAAGAGTCTCATATTCGGATTCATGCTCCGGGCAATCAGACCAAAGTGTTGAAGGATCGAATTCAAGATCAATCCCAATATGTCTGGTAAGCTTCTCGACAATGAAAATGGGGTTTGCGGTACAGTGGTCATTTACTCCTTCACCCGTATTATGAAATTTCAGCCGTGCTATAAAGTCGTCAAATACTTCTTTGGTCATGGACATATGCTTGCTCCTTTCAGCTTTCTATCTTTACAATCTTGTAACCGCACTTTTTGAGGGCAGAATGCAGAAAAGACATGCCGACATTTGAGCCAAGCCACTGGATCACCGTGGCGACTATAAACCGATCACGATTGTTGACCTGAGTCACTATTCTACGATATAGAAAAGGCGACCATAACCGCCCACAACACCCATCAGTTTTGATGAACAGGTTTTGCAGCGTCCCATACCCGTAATCAATGGACTGGCAATTTGTGTTTTCGCGCTCCCACTCTTCGGCAAAAGCTTTTTCACGCGGGTTATGCTCCTGACGTTCTGAGAACAAGCCTTTGTTTTTCATAATCTCTCCAGATATTTTATTCATGCTGACAACATCCTGAATGCTCTTGCAGCCACGCCCGGAACCCATCCATTGCCAGTGGCTTTGAGTCCGTCCATCCCTCTGGCCACATCATCAGGATTTCTTGACATCGCGGCGTAGTCATCCGTTGATAGACACGCATCAACTGCTCGAACAAGTTGCCGTCTGCGTGATTCTTTCGTATTAGCGCGAGAGGGTTTCGGAATGTCCACGCTTTGCAGCTGTTGGCCGTGGGGGTAAGCAACCATGTAAAGCCTCGCTCTCTGGTGGGCCGCTCCAATGCTGGACGCTCGAAACACTCCCCATCTTGCATCAAACCCCATTCCGGCCAAGTCTCCGAGAACACGTCCCAATCCCCTAGAAGTGAGCATTGGTGAGTTTTCCAAGAGGATGATTCGGGGTCGAACTTCACAAATGATCCTTGCCATTTCTGACCAGAGTCCGGAACGCTCCCCGTCAATGCCTGCTCCTGCTCCGCACTGGCTAATGTCCTGGCAGGGGAATCCTCCTGTGATAACTTGGACATTCCCTCGCCATGGCCTACCGTCGAAGGTTCGCACGTCATCCCAAATTGGAAACTGTTCAAGCACTCCGTCTCGTTGCCGGTCGAAAATGATTTGACGCGCTCCGGGATCAAGCTCAACAGCGCAGACGGTGCGCCACCCAATGAGCTTTGAGGCCAAAATGCTACCCCCCCCCCCTGCAAATAGTGCCAACTCATTCAAACGATCCTCCGGCTTCTGCCATATAACTTTGAGGGGCATCACTGACTTTCTCGACATCTTTGCAAGCTGTATCAAAGCGCTCATAGTTTTTGCGCCAGTTGTAATAAGTCTGAAGACCTATTCCTATTTCCTTGCATACGCTTCTGATACTTTTTCCCTGAGAATACTTTTCCAGAAAAAGCGGCATCTTTCGGCCTCTCATTCCTTGGTGCGGATCAGCTGGAAGGTGTTCAACCTTGCTCAATGTTGAGCGAATTAGAACACTTCTTGAGCCTATCGCT
>CAIRND010000640.1 GCA_903879825.1 uncultured Geobacteraceae bacterium | reverse complement strand
TCTCAATCGCCCCGTCAGCTTTGGCTCAGGATCATTTACCTGGCATTACGGACCTTCTTTTCAATTTAAATTGTTCAATGTTAAAGAGCGTGACGGAGCTGCGGATTTTATTTTAGCCCAACAGATAACCGTGCAATTGGCTCTGATACCCCTGCTGGAAAAAAAGGTCGAATTAAAAAAGCTCATCCTCGATGGCACGACCATTTCCATATTTCGAAGAGCTGACGGCACATTGAATATCGACGACCTGTTGAAACCTGGTCAAGACAATGGTGTGCGGGTAAATTTCAAACAGATTCGCATGAACAATGGAACAATACTCTGGAGTGACCTGGCAGCTCAAAAAGGCCCCTTATCCGCCGTTCTCCAGAACATTTCACTCAACGCAGACCATCTTGAACCGGGGCATAAAGGGCACCTGAAATTGACTGCCGATATTCCTGCTGCGAACGGCGTCCCCAGCCACATGAGCCTATCCGGTGGAATACAACTCCCCACGAGTGGGACACCTTTACTGGAAACCATCGCTGATATCGACCTGACGCTTAAGCAATTTGAAATTGGCCGGTTTTGGCCATATTTTGGTCGTTTTGTGCCATTTGTTAACACCGGCGGCAGGCTTGATATCACCACCAGTTTCAAGGGTAAACCACAGGATTTTTCTGCGAAAGGGAAAGTCGTTGTACGCGGTGCAACGGTAAATTGGCCCACAATATTTCATGCATCTCTTTCACCTAAAACACTCCAACTTGAATATACCCTCGCACTAACAAAGCAATTGATAAACATTTCAGCGGTAGACCTTGGCATGGAGGGGTTCAGAATCAAGGGCAGCTTTCAGATTCAGGACTATATGGGCAAAGATCCTCGTATCATAGCCAAGGGCACAACTCCGTCAACATTTCGCTATGAGGATGTTCGGAATTACGTCCCATACGGTATCATCGAAAGTGGCAGCGCCGACTACATTGAAAACAAGATTAAATCGGGGATTTTCAAACTTGATGCCGGAGTGCTGGACGGGCGGATAAGCCAGATAACCCATATGGAAATCGGACAGAATTGCAATACGCTTCTCATTCGGGGTCCGGTTGAAAAAGCGGTCTTGAGTTATGGTCCGAAAGCACCCACATTCAACAATTTGAAAGGGGTTATTGAACTTAAAGGTAAAAATTTCAATCTTATTGGCATGACCGGAAACTTCGGAACGTCACCCTTTTCACTCAACGGCTCCATCACTGAATATAACACTGATAAGACAGCAGATTATCCTGTTAAAATGGATATAGCACCTCAGGCTCCGGAAATGGCCTGGCTGGCTAAACTTGCAGGCATACCAAAGCTTGAATACAGTACGGGTTCAACATTACGACTGGATGGCAGTGGACATTATTCTGCGTACAAGCTGCACGGTGACTGGGACCTGAAACAAGCTGCATACACTCTACCCGGCTATATCAGCAAACCGGTTTTTATGCCGAACACGCTCAAATTCAGTACGGTTATTGGTAAAGAATCTACAAAGGTCACAGCAGTAAACTACCAACTGGAATCCCTGTCAATCAGTGGAAGTGGTTTGATTGGCTATGGGGAAAAACCGTATCTTGGATTTGATCTCCAGACCAATCAGTTCACAATGAACGACAAACTGCCCATTCTCTCCATGTGGCACAAACTCAGCCCGCGGGGAGCAGTGCAGGCTCACATAAAAGGTGGTGGCGATCCGGATGATCTGAGTTCCATGGACTACTACGGCATCGTTAATCTCACCAGATTTAGCCTCCAACCGATTGAGCGGATGAAGCCAATAACCGACATTAACGGTTCGATTAATTTCAAAGGAAATAGTCTGGAAACATCGAGCATACTCACCCAGTATGGCAGTTCTGCACTTACGGTAAAAGCCGCCATCAAAAGTTTCAAGAACCCCGAGGGTGATATTAAGCTTTCATCACCTCAGCTGTTCCTGCGTGACATAAACCTTGCCGAAAAGCGTCCTGATGCCAGTATCAAGAGATTTAACGCCAACGTCACACTTCTCAACGACTCCATAGATATTCATAGCGTATCTGGATTGATCAACTCATCCAATTTCAATTTAAGCGGGACCTACCTAACCGGGCACACCCCACAGGCAAACATTATTGTGACATCGACAAAGCTGGATTTTGATGATCTGCGCATTTTTTCGTCTCCGCCACAAAAGACAGAAACAAAAAAAAGCTCCGGTATGGATCTAAAACTTTCATTGAATGTAGAAACAGGCCATGCAGGGAAAATAATGTTCAACAAATTAAGTGCATCCGCGCAACAAGATAGTGGCACTATTTATCTGCAAAACCTTACCGCCGTGGTGTTTGGCGGCAAGTTAACAGCTTCTGGGAGAATTGCCCCTGGTGGAGATCAGGGTGACCGATATGACTTGACCCTTGATATCTCTCGTGCAGATGCTGAAAAACTTTTTGCTGCTCTGGATATCTCCCGCGAAGTTACCGGCACCTTGACGCTTCACGGAGGTCTTACCGCACGCGGCAATGATCTTGTTGATATAAAAAAGAGTGCGTTGGGTAATATTCAGCTACAAATGAACAACGGAAAATTACGTAAATTCAACACACTCGCCAAAGTATTTTCCATTTTGAATATTTCCCAGCTGCTCAAATTCAGGTTACCCGATATGGCTTCCGGAGGCATGCCCTACAGCAGCATAAAAGGAGGCTTTGCAGTTAAAGACGGTATTCTCTCCACCCAGGATCTCTTCATCAGCAGTAATGCCATAAACGTATCAATAATCGGAAATGCGGATATTGTTAAAGAGGAGCTAAATTTCACACTCGGAGCCCAACCACTTCAAACTGTAGATAAAATAGTCAATCGAATTCCGATCGTTGGCTGGCTATTGACAGGAAAAGACAAGAATTTAGTGACTGCATATTTTGAAGCGAAAGGTAAATGGTCTGACCCTCAGGTCAGCGCGATTCCGGTAAAATCAATGGGTAAAGGGATACTGAATATATTTATAAGAGCTTTTGAATTACCGGTGAAATTGTTTACTGATACCGGCGAAGTTATTCTGGGCAGGTAATTTCATGATAGGAGTCCTACGGTCTCCTAGTAGATGCCGAAGTTGAGGGGATCGGAGAAAAGTTCTTTGAGAAGCAGGTTGTTTAGGTAATGTCCTGTTTTGTTAGCCTCAACCTTACCGAGAATACGATAACCACTGGTATAAAAATCCCCAATGAGGTCTAATATTTTGTGGTTTACCAGCTCTTTTTTATAGCGAAGACCGTTAGGATTCATTATGTCATCACTTCCGATCACCACCGCGTTATCAAGTGACCCACCTCTGGCCAGACCTATTTTGCGAATAGCTTCGATCTCCTCCTCAAGTACAAAGGTACGTGAATTAATAATAGCAAAGGCATTTTCAACATCCGTCACTCGTTTTTTATGTTTTCCTACCGGTGGTCGAAACTCAATTGACATGGTAATTTCAAGTGTATTAAGCGGTTTAACCTTGACCCAGGAATCATTGTGATGCACTTCTACAGGTCGCAGCACTTTCAAGTAAACCCCGGACTCAGGGAACTCATACACCCCGGCCTTCCACATGCCCTGGTAAAATTCCCAGGCGGAACCGTCCAGGATAGGGACTTCTGGACCATCAATGTAAACGAGACAGTTAGTTATGCCTGAAAAATAAAGTGCCGCCATCAGATGCTCGATTGTCGATACAAAGACACCGTCACGGCCAATCTGGGTAGAGAGACGTGTATCGCCAACCATGTCATAGCGGGCCGGTATAAGTTGCCCCTTATACACAAATGCGATACCAAATTCACGGCGGGGGAGAAACTCCAGAGTCACCATCTGACCACTGTGCAAGCCAATACCGGAAACTTTGAAAATTCGATTAATAGTTGTTTGTCGCTTTATCATTCTTGATCCCTAGCTGATAACCATTTTTTTCAGCTCTGCATGTTCTGCGGCAAGAGCATCATATTTTCTTTCTAATTCGCGTATCTGATCGAACAGACAGGAAATCGCCTTGGCTTCAGGATCTGGTAACTGACCATGCTGCAGATCTGCACGCCCTACTTCCTTTTTTTCTTCGGCCATAACCATTCGACCCGGAATACCGACAACGGTAGCATTATCCGGAACGGCTTTAACAACAACAGAATTTGATCCAATTTTTGCACCCTTACCAACAGTAAACGGCCCTAAGACTTTGGCGCCTGATCCAATCACCACATTATCCAGCAATGTCGGATGTCGTTTAATCTTGTCCCAGGTGACACCACCAAGAGTAACGCCGTGGTAAAGGGTTACGTTATCGCCAATCTCAGCCGTTTCACCTATGACTACCCCCATTCCATGATCAATAAAAAATTTTCTACCGATCTTGGCACCTGGATGTATTTCGACTCCGGTAAAAAAACGACCGAGATGGGAGGTAAACCGTCCGGCAAAAAAGAATTCATGCGTCCAGAGCCAGTGAGCAATACGATAAAACCAAAGCGCATGCAGGCCGGGATAGCAAAAAATAATTTCAAAAACATTTCGAGCGGCAGGATCACGTTCGAAAACCGAATTGATATCTTCACGAATATTTTTAAACATATTTATTCAACTCCTTCATTTGTCTCGATAATAGTGATCAGAGTTAGCACACTGGTCGTAAAACTGTCAAATTCATTTCATGATATGAACTTCCTGCTCGACAAAATTTCAGATTATTCATATAAACGTCACGTTACGTTTTAGATAAAACCACTGGAGTTCTCGTGAAAACATTAACCCTGTCCGCCCCGGCAAAAATAAACTACCTTCTGGATGTTATAGGAAAGAGATCTGACGGGTATCACACTCTTCGCATGATCATGCAGCGCGTGAATCTCTGCGACAAAATAACCCTCACTCTGACAAATATTCCAGGAATTAACGTTACCTGTAACTCAAAAGGAGCACCTGACGGACCGGCTAACATCGCCTGGAAGGCTGCACGGGCGGTGCTTGATCTTGCAGAAACCGATTGCGGAGTGAATATCAGCATCACTAAGAATATCCCTGTTGCTGCCGGTCTGGGAGGTGGCAGCAGCGATGCCGCGTCGGTGCTGATGGGAATGAATGAATTATTGCATCTCTCTTTGACAGAGCAGCAACTTATGGAAACCGGCACCAAACTTGGCGCTGACGTCCCCTTTTTTATTTTCAAAAAAACCGCACTGGCTGAAGGGATTGGCGACGAATTAACCCCCCTCCCGGATATGCCGCCGTGCTGGATTCTGCTTGTCAATCCAGGTGTCCATGTTTCAACTGCTTGGGTTTATCGATCTTTGCAGTTGACAAACAAGCGCAAACTGAATATGCTGCCGGAGTTTTTCGGGTCTATTGAAGATGTTGTTTCAATTTTATCCAATGACCTTGAAGAGGTCACAATTCCGGCATTCCCTGTTATTGCTGAAATTAAAAATCGCCTGATGGATTTGGGAGCTGTTGGTAGCATGATGTCCGGCAGTGGACCGACTGTTTTTGGTGTTTTTAAAAGTTTTGATACTGCGGAAATTGCGCGCCGGGAAATTACAATTGGAAACAACTGGTTTGCAGCTACGGTGGAAACACTTTAAATAGTACATATTTTCATTGGGGCGTCGCCAAGCGGTAAGGCACTGGATTTTGATTCCAGCATTCCCAGGTTCAAATCCTGGCGCCCCAGCCAATATTTAGCAAAAAGCACGTGAGATCGCTTCTCATGTGCTTTTTTTGTGCGAAAAGGTCGGATAAAACTGACTATATTTTAGCAACTTGTCAAAACTTCTGCTTCCTTGACACCGTTAAACCGTCAAAGTATGATGCCGTATCAACACATCAATCCACCACCAGTTGAAACCGGACCTGAAGGTGTTCATGTCCAGCGGCTGCAGTGAGCATGAGGTCGCTCAAAAGTTTGCCGGCAAGGGTTTGCGGGATTTATCCAAAAGCCGTATAAACTAAGCGAACTAAAAAATGCCATAAGAGGTGTTTTGTCATGATATTCACTATATCTCATATTTTGGCAAGGCGTTGGAGGTAGATGGTGACAAAAGAATCCGGAGATGATTTAGTACCTATCACAGAAGCAGCACAGCTGTTGAACACAACTGAAGAGGTGGTACTAATGATGCTTGAGAAAAAAGAGTTGCAGGGAAACAATATCAATGGGGCGTGGTATGTAGACCGGTCATCCTTGGATCTCTGTGATATATCAAAAACTGTTGAGACGGCCAGACAAGAGGGCTGCGGAATTTGCGGCAGTAGCTGTGGTAGTGGCTGCTAACTATTTTGAGTTTGAGCCGTATGTGGCGTAAGCCGTCCCCTCGCATAAATTAGCTGCCTTTTATGCTGCACTCAGCGCACACCCACGCATCACCATTTTATAATATGATAAGGACATATAGCTTCATGCACATCAACCTCGTTTCGATTCACCCCTACCCTTCACCACAATCAATTCCGCTGGCAAACGCTTTTCTTAAGGCGTACGCGATCAAAAGCACAATTTCCATTAATCTGGTTGATTTTTTTATCGGTGACGATGCTGCGACCTGTGCTGCACAGCTGACCAATTCGCTCCCGGTCGCCATCGGTTTTTCGATGTACCTTTGGAATCGTGACCTTTGTTGTGAAATTGCTGACGAACTCCGGCGGGTATATCCCACTGCCAAACTTTTCTGTGGTGGCCCGGAAGTCACCGCCAATCCTGAATCCGTAACACGTATGGGCGTCTTTGACTTTGTCATTGTCGGCGAAGGAGAGGAACCATTTTCATCACTCTGTCAAACACTTGCTGTTGGCGGAGATTACTCACAGATACCGGGCGTTCGGCTCCCTGAATCCGTTATGACGCCCCCCCCTGCCCCCATTTTAGACCTTGATTCAATCCCGTCTCCTTACCTGACGGGTATTATCGACACGAGCACGACTCCCGGTATTCTTTGGCAATTATCACGAGGCTGCAGCTTTACCTGTGATTTTTGTTTTGATTCTCGTGGGGTGCACGGTGTACGTCGTTTCTCACTGGAACGGGTGGAAAGTGAGTTACGGCATTTTGCTGCCACCGGAGTCAGTCAGATATTTGTGCTTGATTCAACGTTCAATCAGGATCCAAAACGAGCAAAAAAAATCCTCAGGATGATTAAAAAAAATGCGCCGGATATTCACTTTCATTTTGAAGTTCGTAATGAATTTATTGACCGGGAAATGGCAGATTTATTTGCGCAGATCGCCTGTTCATTGCAAATTGGCTTGCAAAGTGCTGATCGGGCAGTTCTCAAACAGGTTGGACGATCATTCAACAAAGCGGACTTTACTGCAAAGGTTGGTTTATTAAACGAGAGCGGTGCGGTTTTTGGATTCGACCTTATTTTTGGACTGCCGGGTGACACTCTGGCCGGTTTTCGAAACACTCTGGACTATGCATTATCACTGTACCCGAACCATCTTGATATTTTCCCGCTTGCCATTCTTCCGGGAACCACATTAGCGACTCGTGGGAAAGTCCTAGATATGAAGTGGAAATCTACTCCCCCTTATCTGGTGGAATCGACCGACAGCTTCACCACTGAAGAGATGAGTACAGCTGCCAACCTGGCTACCGCGTGCGACATCTTCTACACACGCGGCAAAGCGGTCGCATGGTTTAATGCTGTCATTCGCGTACTGGGCGTAAAACCTTCAGACTTATTACATACATTCAGCCTCTGGCTGGTTGAACAACAAGGTAATAATACAAAAGAATCTGACTATAGCGACGAAGAAGTGTGGGGATTACAGAAGTTATTTCTGGAGCATGTATTTAATAATAAAAAGAACAAACGCTTTCTGCCACTTGTGATTGATCTCGCCTGCTACCACCATCAGTACGCTGCAGTACTGCTTGCACCAATAGATGAAGATTACAAAAACAATTCCGTAACAATGGACCAGAGCACTATCCGTTTCAAACTTTCTCCTTCGGCAAAAATTGTGCATTTTAGCTACGATATTGAGCAAATTCTTGACTGCGGTGAACCGCAAATTTTATGGATGCACGAACATTTACCGCAAGTAGGCTCTCAAGCGGTACTCTACAATCATGACGGTCAGATATGTACGGAGTCACTGGCAGCCCCATACATCAGTATTTTAGAGCATATACGCGATGGAAGCGCTAAAGACTCCCTATTTGAAACATCGCTTACGGAGGAAGAAATCGATCAATTTATTGAGTTTGCTCTCCAGGAAGGTATCATCATGAACGCCTGAATATAATTGTCGCAAACTTTTCTTTTATAAAGACCTTATTTCGAAAGAGGTTGCATTTTAGTAAATATTTCAGTATAACTCTCGTTCTTTAGCACATAATTTTCACATAATGCTCTCACTTGAAAGGTGTTTGATCACCATGCATGATAAAATCAAGATTTTTTCCGGCAACTCAAACCCGGATTTAGCCCAGAAAATTTGTGACAGCCTTGGCGTTCCGCTTGGTGCTGCTCGTGTTCGACGTTTTTCCGATGGTGAAGTAATGGTCGAAATCGGTGAAAATGTCCGCGGTCGTGACGTGTACGTTGTTCAGTCAACCTGCGCACCTACCAATGACAACCTGATGGAACTTCTGGTTATCACGGATGCGTTAAAACGAGCCTCTGCAGCGACTATTACTGCTGTTATCCCCTATTATGGCTATGCTCGCCAAGATCGTAAAGCCGCGCCGCGTACTCCGATCACCGCCAAACTGGTTGCCGATCTGATTACAACAGCTGGAGTTAACAGAGTCGTCACTATTGACCTGCATGCAGGTCAGATTCAGGGTTTTTTCAATATTCCGGTAGACAACCTGTACGCTGCTCCGGTCATTCTCAATTATCTTAAGGATCGTTTCAGCGGCGAACAAGTAGTCATGGTTTCTCCTGACGCTGGTGGTACCGAGAGAGCGCGTGCGTTCGCGAAACGACTTGAATATTCACTTGCCGTAATCGACAAGCGTCGTACCGGACCTAACGTTGCAGAAGTAATGCACTTAATTGGCGATGTTCGTGACAAAATCGCAATTATCCTTGATGACATGGTTGATACGGCGGGTACTCTGACACAGGCAGCTAAAGCGCTGAAAGCAAATGGTGCCAAAGCTATTTTTGCCTGCGCCACACATGGGGTTTTGTCGGGTCCTGCAATTGAACGTATTAACGCCTCTGATATTGAAGAGATTGTTTTGACTGATACAATACCTGGCGGTAACCGTGAGAATTTAACTTCTAAAATCAAAATGCTTTCTGTAGCAGACCTTTTAGCTGAAGCAATCAGGCGTATTCATGAGGATGAATCAGTGAGCTCGCTTTTTGTATAGTAAAATAATTTCAATTATGAATAGGACGGGGTTGACCCGTCACTACACGTGGAGGAACGTATGCAACAGAAACAAATGAACATTGAACTACGCACCAAGACCGGTACCGGCGTAAGCCGAAGACTTCGTTTGGCTGATATGATACCTGGTGTTGTTTACGGCAAGGGTCTTGATCCTGTTGCGGTCAGCATCAAATACCGTGACCTGCAGGATGCAATTTCCGGTGCTGGTGGACAGAACAATCTGATCACTTTGGTTGGCGGCGGTACCCTTGATCAAAATATCGCTATCGTTGCAGACATGCAGCGTGACGCAATCAAACGTACTATCAAGCACGTTGATCTCCATCGCATCAATCCGAATGAAAAACTCCGCATCACGGTACCTGTTGTTTTGACTGGCACTGCAATCGGCGTTAAAGAAGGCGGTTTGCTTGATTTGGCACACCACGAACTACACATTGAATGCTTGCCATGCAATATCCCGGACAATATTACTATCGACGTATCGGGTCTGAAAATTGCTCACTCGATCCACGTAAGTGAAATTACGCTTCCAGAAGGTATTGTTATCCTTGACCAGCCAAAAATTCCTGTTGTAAGCGTTCTTGGCAGAGCCAAAGAAGAAACTCCTGCTGCCGCATAACTGATCAACAATTGAGCATGAGTACCTATATAGTTGCGGGGCTGGGCAATCCCGGCCCCACCTATCAGTGGACCCGCCATAACGCGGGTTTTCTTTTTTTAGATCACCTTGCACACCTGGAAAATATTTCAATATCCAAAAAATCATTTTCGGGATTTAGTGGAGAATGGAATTTTGCCGGACATCGCCTGATACTGCTTAAACCCCAGACTTTTATGAATTTGTCCGGCACCTCTGTAATGCAGGCTCTCCAATTCCATAAGGTGCCGATTTCAAATCTGATTGTCATCCATGATGAACTTGATCTACCGTTTGGGGTCGTACGGCTCAAAAACGGCGGGGGGCATGGTGGTCACAATGGTCTCCGCTCCATAAAGGAAAACCTGGGCAATGGAGATTTTATCCGGCTTCGTTTCGGTATTGGGAAATCACCACATGGTGACACAACCAGCCACGTTCTTGGTAAAATCCCCCCTGATCAGATGGAAATTTTACCCCGTATTCTTGACGGCGGCGTAGAAATGCTTAAAGTCATGCTTAAAGAAGGGCTGCCTAAATCAATGAGCCTCTACCATAACAAGAATTATCTGGAAGGATAGATTTATGGGATTCAACTGCGGAATTGTCGGACTGCCGAATGTAGGCAAATCTACCATCTTTAACGCTCTGACTTCAGCCGGAGCCGAATCAGCTAATTATCCATTTTGCACAATTGAACCGAATGTCGGTATTGTTCAGGTACCTGACCCTCGAATGGATCAACTAGCATTGATTGTCAACCCTCAAAAAATGCAGCCTACGACAATTGAATTTGTTGATATTGCCGGCCTTGTAAAAGGCGCCAGCCAGGGCGAAGGCCTCGGTAACCAGTTTCTGGGCCATATCCGCAGTGTTGATGCCATAGTTCATGTCGTTCGTTGTTTTGATGATGACAATATTGTTCATGTTCATGGTCGTGTTTCACCTGCTGACGACATCGAGGTTATTAATACCGAACTTGCATTGGCAGACCTTGATTCAATCGAGAAGAAACTGCTGCGGGCTGAAAAACTGGCTCGGAGCGGCGACGTAAAAGCCAAGGAAGAAGCTGATCTTTATCTTCGCGTGCGAACTCTTCTCGAGCAGGTCAAGAAACTTCAAGGCGTTGCCCAAAGTGAAGATGAGAAGATCTGGATGCGTGATCTGCATCTCCTGTCCGACAAGCCGGTACTGTATGTCGCAAACGTAGCCGAAGACGACTTGGAAGGCCTTCATCCCAATGTTGCCACTGTTCGTAACATTGCTGCAGCTGAAGGTGCCGGAGTTGTGGTTATCTGTGGTCAATTAGAAGCTGAGATTGCTGAACTTGATGGTTCGGAAAAAAAGGCTTTTCTTGATGATATGGGCTTAGCTGAAGCGGGTCTTGATCGCCTCATTCGCAGCGGCTATACGCTATTGGGTCTTATTACGTATTTTACCGCCGGAGTCAAAGAGGTTCGTGCCTGGACCATCGTCAATGGCACCAAAGCGCCACAAGCTGCCGGCGTGATTCACACCGATTTTGAAAAAGGCTTTATTCGGGCGGAAGTAATCGGATTTAACGATTATATTGCCTGTTCCGGAGAATCCGGTGCGAAAGAAAAAGGGTTGATGAGACTGGAAGGGAAAGAGTATGTCGTTAAAGACGGTGATGTAATGCATTTCCGTTTTAATGTTTAATCTCTATTTAACAACCAGAATCGCTACGAATAAAGCAAAGGCTTATGGTAAAAACTAACGAGTTATGGTATGTAGCCAAGCTGTTTCTACTTATGTAATCTTCGGGAGATAATCAAATGTTCAGTTCCCTTTTAAAAAAGTTTATCGGCAGCAAAAACGAGCGCGAGCTTAAAAAAATGTGGCCGATTGTTGCGAAGATAAATGCCCTTGAATCTTCAACCGCTGCGCTTTCAGATAATCAACTCACTGAAAAAACTGCTGAATTCAAGGAACGTTGTGCAAAGGGTGAATCTCTTGACTCATTACTCCCTGAAGCTTTTGCCGTCTGCCGTGAAGCAAGTAAACGCGTTCTTGGTATGCGTCATTTTGATGTCCAGTTGATAGGTGGTATGGTACTGCATTCGGGCAAAATTGCCGAAATGAAAACCGGTGAAGGAAAAACACTGGTAGCCACCCTCCCCGCATACCTGAATGCCATTTCAGGTAAGGGCGTACACGTTGTTACGGTCAATGATTATCTGGCGAAACGTGACTCCGAATGGATGGGACAGCTCTATAACTTCCTCGGTCTAGAGGTTGGTATAATCGTTCACGGAATTGAAGATGACCAGCGCCGGATAAACTATGCCGCCGATATCACGTATGGAACCAACAATGAATTTGGTTTCGATTACCTGCGTGACAATATGAAATTTGATCTTGCTGACTACGTACAGAGAGGTTTTAATCACGCAATTGTGGACGAAGTTGACTCCATTTTGATCGATGAAGCCCGTACTCCGTTAATTATTTCCGGACCAACGGAAGATTCAACCGATAAATATTACGTTATAAATGCCATCATTCCAAAACTGCAAAAGGGTGAAGTACTTGAGGTTGAGGCAAACACCCTTTCCGGCAAAAGAAAGCAATACACTGGCGATTTCACCATAGATGAAAAAGCCAAGAGCGCCGCCTTAACCGAGCAGGGTGTTCTCAAGGTTGAAAAACTTTTAAAAATAGACAACCTCTATGATCCGCGCAATATCGAAATACTTCATCATGTTAACCAGGCGCTGCGCGCACACGCCATGTACAAACTTGACGTTGATTATGTAGTTAAAGATGACGAAGTCTTGATTGTAGATGAGTTTACCGGTCGTCTCATGCCCGGTCGCCGCTGGTCTGATGGCCTGCATCAGGCGATTGAAGCGAAAGAAGGGGTCAAGATAGAAAATGAAAACCAGACCCTGGCGACAATCACCTTTCAGAACTTTTTCCGCATGTACACAAAACTATCCGGCATGACGGGAACAGCTGATACCGAAGCGGAGGAATTTCACAAGATTTACAAACTTGATGTTTGTGTTATCCCAACCAATAGGCCGCTTGTTCGACCGGATTTTCCCGATGTAATTTACAAAACCGAGAAGGAAAAGTTTAAAGCGGTTATTGAGGACATCAAAGAGCATTATGCCGCCGGTCAACCCTGCCTCGTGGGCACAATCTCAATTGAAAAATCAGAAGTGCTTTCAGAGTTACTCAAACACCAGGGTGTTCCCCACAGCGTACTGAACGCAAAACAGCATGAACGTGAAGCTGAAATTGTATCTCAGGCCGGCCGCAAAGGCGCCATAATGATTGCAACCAACATGGCTGGCCGTGGTACGGACATAGTGCTTGGCGGCAATCCGGATGCTCTGGCCAAACAGTGGCGACGGGCTAACCCGGAGGCTGACGACGAACAATATGAAGCTATCGTAGCAAAATATAAAGCGGAATGTCTTGCGGAGCATGAAGAGGTTATAAAGCTTGGTGGCCTTCATATTCTCGGTACTGAGCGTCATGAGTCTCGCCGCATCGATAATCAGCTGCGCGGACGTTCCGGTCGCCAGGGTGACCCGGGATCTTCAAAGTTCTACTTGTCATTGGAAGATGATCTGCTCCGCATATTTGGTTCTGAGCGCGTATCTAAAATCATGGATCTTCTTAAGATTGAAGAGGGTGAGGCTATTACTCACAGCATGATTTCACGATCGATCGAAAATGCTCAGAAAAAAGTGGAAGCGCATAACTTTGATATCCGTAAACATCTTATCGAATATGATGATGTTATGAACAAACAGCGTGAAGTCATTTATAGCCAGCGTCGTGAGATTTTGGGCGGCCAGGACATTCGTGCAAGCTTCCTGGAGATGCTGGATGAAACGGTTGAAGAGATTGTTGCTGCTTTTGCCATCGACAAGGTCTCTCCGCACGATTGGGATTGGCAGGGTATTAGTGAAAGTGTTTATAAATGTTTCAATCTTCAACTCGATTTACCTGAGGAAATGATAAGCCGGCTTAACCCGGTAAACTTCCATGAGACACTCAGCACACAAGCCCATGCCATATTTGATGGACGGGTTAATGAGATGGGTGATGAACTTATCGACCACCTCATCAAAGTAATGATGCTGCAGGCCATCGACACACATTGGAAGGATCACCTTCTGAACATTGATCACCTGAAAGAAGGCATCGGTCTCCGTGGATATGGCCAGAAAGACCCCAAGCAGGAATATAAAAAAGAGGCGTATAATCTTTTTATGGAACTGATGGTTCGCATCCGGGAAGAGGTTGTCGAGCGCATTTACTGGGTTCAGATTAATCATGATGGTGAAGAAATTGAAGCGATGGAAGAAGAAATGCAGAGTAAGAAGTTGATTTTCAACCTCGGTGGTGGTGAAGAACGGAGCCATGAACCGGCAAAAAGCCAGAAAGTGGCTGGACGCAACGATGCCTGCCCGTGCGGAAGCGGCAAAAAATATAAAAAATGTTGCGGAAAATAATCACACTATCGACCAGTAAATGATGAGGTCTTGTATGGATATAAAAGGTTTTTTGTTTTCTACTGTTGAGGCTGCCATTAAAAAACCGGGCCGCAAAGATCTGGCGCTTATTTTTTCAGAAGTTCCTGCAAATGCAGTCGCAGTTTTTACAACCAGCACCGTCAAGGCAGCACCGGTCTTACTGTCGAGCAAACATATTGCGAGCGGTTTTGCTCAGGCGCTTATTGTTAACAGCGGCAATGCTAATGCCTGTACCGGTGAACCCGGGCTGCTCGCTGCACAAGAGACTACGCAATTGATTGCACGTGGACTCGGCATTGAAGCTGAAGCGGTTCAGGTCTGCTCAACCGGCGTGATCGGCGTGCCAATGCCTATGGACCGGATTCGTTCAGCTGTTCCTGCCCTGCTTAATGGCCTCACTTCAGGCACACTTGATGACATTGCACAAGCGATCATGACCACTGACACCTTCCCCAAAATGGAAGCCCGCAGCGGACAGGCTGGTGGAATTAGTTACACTGTAGCAGGAATAGCCAAAGGGGCTGGTATGATCATGCCCAACATGGCTACGATGCTTTCTTTCATAATTACCGATGCAGCCATTGAACCGACCTTTCTGCAGCAATCCTTCCGCCAAGCTGTCGACTGTTCCTTTAATGCCATTACCGTAGATGGTGATATGTCTACAAACGATACCTGCCTTGTTATGGCAAACGGCATGTCGGGAAATCCGACCATTACAGAGGGATCACCGGAAGGAAACGCCTTTAATACTGTTTTGAATGAAGTTTTGCTTTCGTTAGCCAAACAGATAGTTAAAGACGGTGAAGGTGCGACAAAATTTGTCGAAATTCGGGTGAGTGGCGCAAGAAACAATGCTGAAGCAAAGCGTGTTGCCATGGCAATTGCCAATTCCAGTCTGGTAAAAACAGCTTTTTTTGGACAGGATGCCAACTGGGGACGTATTTTTGCGGCGGTCGGCTATTCCGGTGCAGAAGTGGATCAATCGCTGCTGTCACTGAGTTTTAATGATGTGTGCATGGCAAAAAATGGCGTCTTTGCCGGCGGTGATGCTGAAGCCCGTGGTACTGAAGTTCTCAAAGAAAAAGAATTTACCGTTTCTGTTGACCTTGGAATTGCCACTGGAACCGCTGTCGTATACACCTCGGATTTGACACATGAATATATAAGCATCAACGCTGACTACCGATCCTGACATTACAAATTACCCGTAAAATATGTACTATCTTCAAGCCTCCGCTCACGGAGGCTTTTTCGACTTGCAGCATATCTATAGAGAGCCCCAGTGATTATTTCCCGTGTAACCATCTTAACCGTAGTATTTCTCTCCTTTTTATTCGCTAAAAATGCCGATGCTGATGATCTGATGGATGCCGGGCGTGCTGGGTCTATCGATGTAATGCTGGAAAACGCTATTCGACGGGGATTGATTTCCGGCGGAGTTGTTGTTGTTGGCAACCACACCGGGCAACTGTACGGCACGTCACAAGGCAGCCTGTATCCAGACGCTGGTGTGCAATTGCTTTCAGACCGGACTCTGTTTGATACCGCTTCACTCACCAAAGTAATTGCAACAGCGCCCGCCATAATGAAACTGCTCGAACAGGGAAAAATCAATTTA
>CAIRND010000639.1 GCA_903879825.1 uncultured Geobacteraceae bacterium | reverse complement strand
CCTGGACGGATGGCGGCAAAAGGTAGAGTGAATCTCGATCGGCTGAAAGAAAGTCTGAACGCATTGCTTTTCAGTGAATAAATGACTGGTTATTATGCAGTCAATATACGACTTATCTTATTTATAATAAAAGGTTTATGCGGCAATTCTCGTGATTTTAGCTTGCGGGATAATCCGACAGGCTGCTAGAACTTCATCGAATCAATGGTAAATCACAGGAAAACTTTCTGAAACATATTTTATCTTTCGACTTTTTGCTTGTAAAGAACAAAGGGGATGTGTACTGGTTTGAGCTTAATGACAAAGAACTTATTAGTAAATAATGTTGATATATACGCCAACAAAAGTATTATACATCTCTTGAAGGTAATTCATTACAATGGGAGAGGTTATGCCAAAGATCAAGTCATGGGAGGTTTCTGATTCATTCTGGAGTGTTGTTGAACTGCTCATACCTCCATCTGAGCGCGATCCAGGTAAAGAGTATAAACGAAAGTCTGGAGGAGGACGCAAACCGATCCGATCAAGGGCAATTTTTGAAGGTATTATGTTTGTCATGCGAACCGGTTGTCAGTGGCAAGCCTTGCTAAAAGAACGATTTGGCAGTCCCAGTGACATTTACACCCATTTTGCACGATGGCAGCGTAAAGGTTTTTTTCCTCTATAGCAGAGGGGACTGGCAGAATATGATGATATGGAAGGTATCGCATGGGACTGGCAAAGCATAGATGGTGCTACTCATGGTTCAATCGGTTCCGCAAGATTCTGGTGAGGTTTGAAAAGCATAACGAACGATATGAACCATTGTTGTTCATGGCGGCATCTATCTATCGCTCAGAAAAGTTGGCTTTATTTACGAATAAGTTCTAAAAGGAGACGTTATCAAAACACCATTATTCCTTTCCCATAAAACGGTTATTATAACTGGTGCATCCTCGGGTATCGGGCGTGCATGTGCTGTTCTTTGTGCGGAAATGGGGGCGAAAGTGGTACTGCTCGGCAGAGACCGCGAACGGCTTGAAGTAACCCGGGAGGCAATGCTGGACAGTTCTGATCATTTACTGTATGCGGTTGATCTTACCGATTATGATGGTGTTGATGCTGTTGTAAAGGATGCCGTTGCGAAGGCAGGAAAACTGCACGGTGTTATACACAGCGCGGGCATATCGACAACGCTTCCGCTGAAGCTTGTTACTCCTGACAAGATGGATCTGTTTTTTCGGACAAATGTATATGGAGCAATCAATCTGACAAAACAGGTGACGCGCAAAGCAGTGATGGCGGATTCTGGAGGGAGTATCGTATTTATCAGTTCGGTGATGGGTGCTGTTGGTGAGACAGGAAAAACATTGTACTCCCTGACAAAAGGTGCATTGATTTCCGCTTCAAAATCTCTTGCAATTGAGCTTGCACCTCGGTGCATAAGGGTAAACTGCGTCGCTCCGGGTGTTGTTGAAACGCCCATGTCAGCTAATGCAGTTTATTCTCAGGATGAGCAGTTGCTGAACAGAATCAAAAGCTGTCACCCACTGGGACTTGGTCGGGCAGAAGATGTCGCAAACAGTTGTGTTTTTTTGTTTTCGGATGCAGCTCGATGGATAACTGGAACTACCCTTTTTGTTGATGGAGGATACACTGCGAGGTGAATAAAATTTATGAATAAAGTAATTATCGTTGGCGCAGGTGGGCATGGAGCAGAAATTGATGAATATATTCTTTTCAATCAGACTCGTTCAGCGCTCAAT
>CAIRND010000638.1 GCA_903879825.1 uncultured Geobacteraceae bacterium | reverse complement strand
CGGAGTTACCAGTGCCTGCAGCTCCACCAGCAACGGCCGACTTCCCTCCAGCGACGTGGTGACGACCGAACCGGATACACCAAGGGGGCGCTCGGACAGAAAAAGCTCTGAGGGGTTTGCGACTCCGCACAATCCCTCCTGTTTCATCTCAAAGACACCGATCTCATTGGTTGAGCCAAAACGGTTCTTTACCGCCCGCAAGATACGGAAGGGATGGCTGCCGTCTCCTTCGAAGTAGAGAACGGTATCGACCATATGCTCCAGCACACGTGGACCGGCGATTGATCCGTCTTTTGTGACGTGGCCGACGATAAAGATCGGGATGTCGCTCCCCTTGGCAAGCAGCATCAGCTTGCCCGCCGATTCCCGCACCTGACTGACGCTGCCGGGAGCCGATTCCAGTGTGGAGGTCCAGACTGTCTGGATCGAGTCAACCACCATTGCCGCCGGTTTAATTGCTGCAGCCTGAATCAGAATCGCTTCCAGCGAGTTTTCAGCCAGAATCAGCAGGTTTTTACTTGAGGCGCCAAGACGTTCTCCCCGCAAACGGGTTTGCGAAGCGGATTCCTCACCGGAGACATACAGCACTTTTCCCGCTTCTTCGGCCAGGGTGTGCATCGCCTGCAGCAACAGCGTTGATTTACCAATGCCGGGATCGCCGCCGATCAGCACCAATGAGCCGGGAACAATGCCGCCGCCCAGCACCCGATCGAGCTCTCCAATGCCGGTCGGCCGGCGTGTTTCACTTTGGGGCGGGACGTCACAAATCGGAATCGGAATGGCGCTCCCTGTCAGGCGAGCTCCATGCGAAACCTTGATGACAGCTTCTTCCACCAGACTATTCCAGGCCGCGCAGTCAGGACATTTACCCAGCCATTTGGGCGACTGGCTGCCGCATTTTTGACAGGTAAAAATAGTTTTCTGCTTCATACACACCTCATACTTCTTCGTGAGTTACTACTGTTTTGCAAAGACATTTGCGGCGCAGTATGGCATAGTTCCCGCCGCGAACACAAGGGACGGCAATGGACTTCTATCGACCACCAACAACTCAGGGCGCTCTTGATGCACTCAGCAACCTGTACCGTGCAGTGCGGGCGTGGCGCTTTTACCCAAAAGGGCACCCAACCCGCCGCAGCAGCCTGGCGGCAGCACATGCGGCTATGCAGCAGTTGATGGATGGGCATGCACTGTCGCTCGCCTGTGGGCGGACCGGTTTCAGTTACCCGGACGGAGAATTTCTCAAAGATACTTCCACAATGTCCGCCGCTCTTGCATACGAGCTTTTCATTCGCCGCATTCAAAAGATAACTTTTTGCAACGACCTGTTTCAGGAAGATCTGCTTGAACTATTCAAAATATTGTGCACGACTCCTGAGACCATCCACCAATCAGGTGGTGTCGATACCATTATGGCCGCGCGCGGCATCCGTTCCATCTGGGTCAATGAATTTGACCTGACAACAATACAGAACCAACGCCTCATGATCGAGGAGTCCGGCGTAATTCCAGCGGGCATAGATGAAGCTGAAACGATTGATGACACGCCCCCTGCCGACGAGCCCCCCCCTGAGGAATTAACCCCTGAGCAGCAACTTGCTGAATGGCTTGGTCGGTTAACAGACTGCACTGACGATGACCTCTACCTGATGCTCATCCGACACGTAGTCGCCAGTGCCACTGCGCTTCAATTCCACCAGAAAGCACAGTTCCTGTTTCCGCTGCTTGAATTGCTTGACCGACAAGCCAGGGACGTTACACGCAGTAAAAACATCCGTGAATATGCACATTTCGCCATAGAGCAGATCGTCACCAGCGGTGACACGCTAAAATCAGTTCTGGAGCAAACGGGACAGGACATTGGACTATCAGTTGAAACTCTCCACGCTGTTCTAAAAGCTGGCGGCACGACCGCCATCACCCTGGCCATTGAGCTGACAGGCCGCACCAGCAGCATTAAAGTCAGAAAAATACTCGCCACCGCGCTGGGGGGGCTGGGAGAAACGGCCGTACCGGCGCTTCTCAATGCAATGAATGACACGCGTTGGTTCATCACACGAAATATCTGTGTCATTTTGGGCGCCATAGCAAGCAATGAGGCGCTGCCGGCACTGACGCACTGCCTGCACCATGAGGATCTTCGCGTACAAAAAGAAGCCCTGCGCAGCCTGGCGCACATCGGTGGTCCGGACGCTGAAAATAGCATTATCACTCTCCTGCACGGCTCGAATTCGGCTCTGCATCCTCAGGCAATTACCTCACTGGGGGCGATGAAAAGCAGAAAATCTTTACCACTGCTTATGAATATTTTGTTTTCACGAGATATATTCCTGAAGTCGCTTCCCCTCAAAATCAGTGCTCTGGCAGCTATCACCTTAATTGGTGACCGGCAGGTAACACCGCATCTTGTTATGCTTCTTGAAGAGCGACATTTACTGGCGACTGAACGCTGGAAACAGCTAAAAGCAGCACTAGCCGTCAGTCTCGGTAAACTTGGTGACAACAGGGCGATACCGACACTTAAAAAACTGCTTACACGTAATGACGAACTGGGCACTGCATGTTCGGAAGCGGTGGCACTAATAGAACGAGCCGGAGGAAAGCCCGATGGGATCTCTTGATAAACCGAGTGCGCTCAGACTGGTTACGCTCTTTTCTGCCGCAACAAAGGGAATGGCATTTTACCCCGCCTCCCATCCGGCAATCAGACAACCGCTTATGGAACTCTACAACATGCTGACAACGGGACTCACCAATGGAGAGCATATCTCCTGGGGACTTATCGACGGCATAATGTTTTATGACGATCACCTCTTTATCTCACCATCAACTGCAGTCGCGGATCTGACGAACCGGATGTTGGAAAAAGAGATTGGCCGGATTATTGTGTCGTCTGCGACCAATTTTAATGAACTGGAGTCATTCATTAAAATTTTCTCCACCAAGGGCATCAGCTTTAATGATCTTTCACGGCAGCTAATGGCAGAAGGAATCACCGGTTTCACGCTGGTTCGTCTGGGAGACGAAACTTTCAAACAAGATGAGGAGCAACTGCCGGAAGGCACTGCGGGCGACCATGTAGGGACATACAACAAAGCGCTCTCAACCATCAGAACACTCTGCAACGACATTGAACGCGGGCGCGTCCCCAACAGTGCCCCGATG
>CAIRND010000637.1 GCA_903879825.1 uncultured Geobacteraceae bacterium | reverse complement strand
TGCCGGAGCAACTCAGGCCTGGAGTATTCACGGCACATCAAGCGCCACCTACGGCAGCATTGCTATCAACTCAGCCACCGGCATCTGGACCTACACGCTGGACAACAGCCTTGCAGCAACGCAGGCACTTACAGAAGGCCAGGTCGTTACGCAGACGTACACCGGTCGTGTTACCGACGACTTCGGTGCATACGTTGACCAGACCATTACCGTGACTATCCACGGCACCAACGATGTGCCGGTGCTTTCTAATCAACTTGCTGACCAGAGTTACCGTATGGCTGGAGCTATCACGCCTTACATCCTTGCAGCTAACACCTTCACCGATAGTGATTTAAATGATATTTTAACCTACAGCGCAGTGCTCTCAGATGGCAACTCGCTGCCAAGTTGGCTTAGTTTTAATCCTTCTACCCGAACATTCAGCGGGAACCCTCCAATAGGCAGTCCATCACTTTCTGTTCTCGTTTCGTTAACAGATCTCTATGGAGCAAAAGCTGCAACCAGCTTCAATATTGTTAATTCTATGCCGTTACCGGTCAACGGTATTGTTACTATTCCAGCCCCGACAGGTGACTTTGAGATAGTCAACAACGGCACAGATACGGTAGTCGTCACTGGTGTTAATGCTGGAGGCACCGTTACCACTACGGGAGCAGGCAACACAACTGTTGCCAATCCTGTCGGTAACGTAACTATTGCCAACAGCGGCACAGGCACATCAACCGTCTCTGGGGCACCGGCAGACAGCACGGTAAAAACCACCGGCAGCGGTACCACTAACGTCAGCGATCCAGTTGGTAATGTGAAGCTCGACAATAGCGGCACCGGCACGGCAGTCGTCACCGCTGTTAATAATGGCGGCACAGTTACCACTATGGGAACAGGTAATACAACCGTCGCCAATCCTGACGGTAACGTAACTGTTGTCAACAGCGGCACAGGCACATCAACAGTCACCGGAGCACCGGTAAACAGCACGGTAACAACCACCGGCAGCGGCACCACCAACGTCAGTGATCCGGTCGGCAATATAACCATCGACAATAGCGGCACCGGGACTACAATAGTCACCGGCGCAAATGTCGGCAGTATGGTTACCACCAGCGGCAGCGGCAATACCACTATCGCCAATCCTGACGGTAACGTAACTGTTGCCAACAGCGGCACAGGCACATTAACAGTCACCGGGGCACCGGCAGACAGTACTGTAACAACCACCGGCAGCGGCACTACTAACGTCGATAATCCGGTTGGCAATGTAACCCTCACCAACAGTGGCATCGGCACGACAGTCGTCACCGGTGCGAACATCGACAGCACGATAACGACCAGCGGCAGCGGCGCCATCACCATCGCAGGCCCTGATGGTAATGTGACGGTAGCCAACAACGGTACCGGCACAGACTCGATAACCGGTGCACATTCTGGCAGCACCGTATTCGCAACCGGCACAGGCACCACTAACGTCAGCGACCCTGTCGGCGATATTATTCTCAATAACAGCGGCAGCGGTTCACTCATTGTCTCCGGCGCCCATAATGGAAGTGCCATTACTATAACCGGCACAAGCAACACCACCGTCACTAACCCGGCGGGCGATGTCACAGTAAACAACACCGGCACCGGCATCACCACTGTTGATGGCGCCCACAATGGTAGCACCGTCCACACCGTCGGCACTGGTCTGATTGCAATCCACACGACACTTGCGGCGGCTGAAAAGATCATCGTTGATGCCACCGGCAACAGCAATATGCAGATAACCAATAGTGGCGCAGGATTAGTTGAGGTACATGGCGACCTGGCTCTTGGCAGCAGCGATACCATGACGCTTACCTTGAATGGCAATAACACAACGGTAATATCTGAATCCGGTGCGATCAACCTGGGCAACGCGCCGCTGTCTCTGAAATTGGCCACAGAGTACAAGCCCGTCGCGAATGACACGATCACCCTGATAAATAATGACGGTACAGATGCCGTTATCGGGATATTTGCCGGACTGCCGGAAGGTGCCAGTGTCCTTGTCAGTGGTCACCTTTACTACATCAGCTATGTGGGAGGAGACGGCAATGACATCGTGCTGCACATGAACGTTCCACCAACCATCGGCAATGTTCCCGGAACAATCCAAGATATTACCGTCGCTCAGGCAGCACTGCTTCCACACTTCAGTATAACGGATGAAGCCGGTATGTTGGACGTAACACTGACTGCCACCAACGGCATCATTAACGGCCTTGTCGATAGTGATTTGAATACTTCCGGCATCCAATTAGCTGGCACGGCTGCAGATATTAATGCCGCCATTGCTCATGCAACATTCACCGCAACCGCAGCCGGTGCTGCAAGCATTGATATGCACGTAATAGATGCGGGACATGCCACTGCCAGCGTCACTTATCATCTGATGGCGACTGATAACGGCGTCGCCGCCAGTGTTGAATCACAAGTTCCGTCTTTGCTGGCTACTGGTGCCACGACCACAGTGGTTGGGGACGGCAATGGTGATGGTATAGCTGACAATCTTCAGTCGGCTGTTGTCTCAACTCCATTTATTCACAAGTCAACAGTCAGTGGCGACGTAACCGCACCACCTGTCTTTGTTACCCTGGTAGCAGCTTCAAATGCAGGAATTGTCGATCCTGCTGCTGTCACCAACACCCAGTTGACAGCAATTCATCAGCTTGATGCACCTGCGGTGCTGCCTTCCGCTATGCAGATGCCGTTAGGGCTACTCTCTTTCAACGCCATCGTTGCGACTCCCGGTGTTGCTGAGACCTTCAGCCTGTTTGTTGACAGCAGCCTCGCCGTCAACGGTTACTGGTCCCAAAACAGCGCCGGTACCTGGGTCAACCTGGCTACTAAAGTTGAGACTGTCGGAGATAAAATCAGAATTGATTTTACCGTTACGGATGGCGGCGCATTTGATACTGATCACTTGGCCAATGGAACCATCTCCGACCATGGTGCTGCCGGGTCTATGCCTCTTTCCATTATTAATGTTGCGCCGGTAACGACACATAGTGGATTCTTTTTTTAGTATCGATACTAATTCTCCTTTGTCAGCTTAATATTACGGCTCCATTTTCACCCTCCCCTCCGTCCCTCCCCCCTTGAAGCGGGGGAGGGCGGAGATCGTAATGTGACAAAGTAGCGCCTAAGTTCTCCCTCCTCATCCTCTCCAAATGTTCCATTTCGTTTTATTTCGTTCCAAAGTGTGGGTGGATATAATTTAAAACTCAATGATATAGAGGATACCAAGCTTATCCACGTATCACTTTGCAGCGGAGTTACAGCATGTTCAACACCCTCTTTCCAGGCAGTCACCCGTAATAGTATCTCGTCAACGTTTGAATACCGTGCTCAGGCACAGAAACGAAAAGGAGTTGTCAATGAAATTGAAAACGTTTACAGCAGCAGCCATGATGATAACCCTGCCATTGCTGGCAGGGTGCGGCGGTGGAGGTGGAGACGCACCACCTGCGCCGATAATGAAGGGATTTTGGGCAGGCACAACGGGGACAGTCCAGACTTCTGCTATTGTACTTGCAAGTGGCGATAGCTGGCTGGTTTTTCAAGAAAATAATATAACGACCCGCTTCGCACGACTGCAGTCGCAAGCCAGTGGTAGTGGTTACAGCAGTACTGGCACGCAATATTTGCTGCAAAGTGGCACTACAGAGCCGGCATCAGCTACCGGAACCTTCACAGAAAAATCAGCAATATCCGGTGCCATGACCGCAACAAGTGGAAGCACAACTCTCGGTCTTGCTTACAATTCACGTTATGAAACAGCGGCAAAACTTACAGATGCAGTCGGTCGCTGGACCAGTTCGTTCGGGGGTGGCAGTAGTGTCCTGACGATGGATGTTAGTGTCTCAGGGGCTCTCTCAGGAACCAGCACCACTGCATGTACCTACGATGGTACTCTGCAACCACGTACTGCTGATCCGGCCGTGTTCGATGTGAATTTTACTGAGACCTGTCTGGTAGGTGCGAGCAGAAATCTCTCTGGTGTTGCAACGGTTAACGCGGCAAAGACATCACTGTTTTTCGCAGCGACAACTGCTGATAAAGCCAGTGGTGCACTGTTTGAGGGGCAGAAACCTTAGAATTATTTCTACTGCAATCATTTCGGCCTGCCTGCGTGGCCGGTATAATATGCCTTTAAAAGTCGCCGTTTTTTATTGGCACAGACATTTGTTTGAATACTTCGGATTGTTATAAATGGAACGGAGTGAAGGCATGCAGATACTAATTGTTGATGATGATAGTATGAGTCGCGCGGTAATGACATCCATTTTTACTCAAGTGGGAAAGTGTGATGAGGCCTCCACCGGAGTTGAGGCTGTCGCGGCCTTCGTGACGGCTTACAAGAATGGTAATCCGTATGACATCGTCATGCTTGACATAACAATGCCGGTAATGTGTGGGCAGGAAGCCCTTGTGACTATGCGACGTATAGAGAAAGAGCGAAATATAACCGAAATGGAAAGAACCAGGATCATTATAACTTCCGGTTCAAAAGACCCCCAGACGGTGAAAAATGCCTTTGTAAACGAATGTGACGGCTACATGAAAAAGCCAATAGAACTTCATAAGATGCTGAAAATGTTAAACGCTATTGGACTGAATATCGGAGAGCTGTAAAAAAACACCCTATTTTTCAAAAGGTTACGCTAAAAAAAAGGACACACCACCTCATCATGCGAGCATTTCTCAAGAAGTTTAGAACATTTTTCATTTTTGCCGGAGTATTCAGTTTTGTTATCAATATGCTGCTCCTGACCCCGTCGCTGTATATGCTCCAGGTCTATGATCGCGTCCTGGCAAGCAGGAGCGAAGAGACGCTACTCATGCTGACGATTATTCTGGGTGTCGCCATGGTGGTCATGGGCGGACTGGAACTGGTTCGTACGCGATTGCTGGTCACGGCCAATAATGCAATTGATGCCCTGATGGCGCCCTTCCTGCTGCACAAGATGATATCCGGGACTACAGAGCCTGAAGGGAGTCATTATTCCACCGGCCTGAAAGATCTTCACTCCATAAAGACCTTTCTATCCGGTGGCGGCGTCCTTGCACTGTTTGATGCCCCGTGGCTGCCGTTGTATCTGGTGATCCTCTGGATGATGCATCCCTTGATGCTCCTGGTTGCGGTAGTGGGGGCGGTGTTGATGCTCAGCCTTACGGTGCTGAACGAAATTTCAACCAGGCGGCCGATGGGCGCTGCCAATGCAGCTGGACGGCAGGCGGGTAATTTTGTCACAGCGGGACTACGAAATGCTGAAGCGATCAATGCCATGGGCATGCAGCGCGGATTGATTGGTCGCTGGAGCATACTGAACAACAAAGCCCTGGAGCTGCAGAGTCAGGCGAGCAATCGTGCCGGTAAAATTTCCGGTGTCACCAAATTTGTGCGCCAGTTTATTCAATCGATTATGCTGGGGGCCGGCGCCTGGCTGGTTATTAAATCACAGGGTTTTACGCCCGGACTGATGATTGCCGGTACCATTATACTCGGCAAGGCGCTGGCGCCGATCGAGCATGTAATCGGTAGCTGGAAGGGATTGTTGGAGGCCCGAAGCGCGTATGAACGGCTGGATACGTTTATCAAGGGTCTTGCCCAGGAAAAACCACACATGGAACTTCCTGCTCCGACCGGCCAGTTGACGCTTGAGCACATATCTTTCGGAATCCGGGCAACCAACAAGGTTATTATCAAGGATCTGTCTATTTCCCTGGCAGCGGGTGAATCACTCGGCATCATTGGACCCAGTGCCGCCGGAAAGTCGTCACTTGCCCGTTTAATTACCGGAGTCTGGAAGCCGATTGCCGGTTCCGTCCGCCTGGATGGAGCCGATATTACCGGCTGGGAAAAAGGAGCGCTCGGAAGGTATGTCGGCTATCTGCCGCAGGACGTGGAGCTGTTTGCCGGTTCTATTGCCGATAACATCGCTCGATTGGATACACCGGACACGGAGCTGGTTATTGCCGCCGCCTCTCTGGCAGGAGTGCATGACATGATTCTGAAAATGCCTGACGGCTATGATACCCAGATTGGTGAGGGTGGCGCGGTATTGTCAGGAGGTCAGCGCCAGCGGGTCGCCCTGGCCCGTGCTTTGTTTGGCGCACCCAAACTGGTGGTGTTGGATGAGCCCAACGCGAGTCTGGATGAAAACGGAGAAGCGGCATTGCTGGGAGCACTCGAACATATGAAGCAGATTGGTACGACGGCAATAATAATTACCCATAAAGTATCGCTGCTGGCCGGTGTTGATACGCTGCTGGTGCTGCAGGATGGCGCTGTGGCACTCTACGGTCCGCGCGATGTTGTGATCTCTGAACTAATGAAACGGCAGCAGGGACAGCCACAACAGCAATCGCCGCCTCAGCCCGCAGCAAGCGCTCATGCTGTCATGATCGCACAGGAGGCCCGCAATGTCTGATTCTCTCAGCCTTGAAGCGGTGCTGAATAATCCTCTGAGCAATCCAGCACACAACCCTCGCCCGATAATCGTCAGAGGACTGATGATCATTATCCTGTTCGCGGGCGGCTTTGCCCTGTGGGCTTCACTTGCTCCGCTGGGGGCAGCTGTCCAGGCCCAGGGTGACATCACCTTCGATACCAAACGAAAAACTGTTCAGCATCTTGAGGGCGGCATCGTCAAACAGATCATGGTGCGTGAGGGAGACACGGTCAAGGCCGGGCAGCTTTTGATTGTGCTGGAAGATGATCAGGTTAAGCCAACCGTCGACCTGCTTGAAGGGCAGTCGCTTGCCGAAACGGCCGCCATATCACGTCTTGATGCCGAACGGAACGACCTGCAAACAGTTCATTTCCCGTCGGCACTGTTGAAACGGGCACATGAAGCGGCTGTAGCCCGCATTATCCAGACTGAGACTCACCTCTTTAACGCCAAGCGTGACGCGTATCGCAGTCAGGTGGAAGTGCTGCGGAGTCAGATCCAGCAGACAAAAGAAGAAACGAAAGGTTTACAGGATCAGCTGATTCAGAAAAAACAGGAGATTGCGTTTCTCAACGAACAGTTGCTGGCGAACAGACATCTGCTCAAAAAAGATTATGTCACTAAAACAAGCGTACTCGATCTGGAGCGGATGCATGCAGAAAAGAGTGGTGAACGTGAGATGACGTCGGCATCGATTGCCCGCAACAACCAGCGATTGGCAGAGTACGAATCGCGGATTGCCGGTATTACTGGCGCTCGTATTCAGGAAGCTGCTGCGGAGATAAAACAGTCGTCGATAAAACGGGGCGAGCTTGATGAGCGTGTTCTCCCTTCGCGCAATGTGCTGGAGCGGCAGTTTATTCGGGCGCCGATAGCCGGCAAGGTGGTTGATTTGAAGGTGACCACCGTCGGCGGCGTCATTGCAGGTAAAGAGCCTTTGATGGATATCGTGCCGGCCTCTGAACACTTGGTTCTGGACGCAAAAATCGGCATTAACGACATTCATGACGTTCAAGTCGGTTTACCGGCGGAAGTAACGCTGCCGGCCTACAAACCGAGTACCACTCCGACGATAAAAGCAACCGTCACCTACGTTTCGGCCGACCGGTTGACGAATCGAACACCTCAAGGCGAAATGCCCTACTATGAGGTGCGGCTCGATCTTGACCCGCAATCTCTGAAAGAAGCCGGTAACCTGCGACTCTACCCCGGTATGGCGGCTCAGGTTTCCATCTGCACCAAGCCACGCACGGCGTTTGACTATTTTATCGGGCCACTGCGGGAACGTGCCGGGAAGGCATTCCATGAACGATAAAATGAGATTTTTATTGGCAGTGCTCATGATTTCTGCCTGCCTGATTCCGGCGCATGCCTGGGCTGGGGTCGATGACCTGCTTACCCTGTATCACGATGCACGGTCAAGCGACCCTGCCATCGGTAAAGCGAAGGCGCGTCTGGAAGCAAGTCGGGCAGATACAGATATTTCAATATCTCAGATGCTGCCCCGCGTTGAAGCCAATGCCGGAATCAACTGGATCAGTAACACTTCGCTTTATTACGGTCCCAGCGAAATATCCGGTTCGTATACCGGCGACAGCTATGGTTTCAGTGCGCGGGTGCCGCTTTTTGTTGTACCGAATGTACTGAACCTCGCTGCGTCACGGGCCTCCGTCAGAGGGGCTGACGCCGCGCTTGCGGGGAGTCGGCAAGATTTGATTGTTGCCCTTGCTGAAGCGTATTTCGGGTTACTGAAAGCTCAGGTTGACGAAGTGCTGTACCGCGATGAGCTGAAACGTTTGGAACAGATATATGATCAAATAAAAGAATTTAAAAGCAGCGGTACCGGAACGGTGCTCTCGGTATTTGAAGCGAAAGCAAAGCTTGACAGCGCCGCATCCGATAGTATCAAGGCCACCATTGTAACCAAATTGGCAGTCCAGCAACTTGAGAGCATAGTTGGCAGGCCGGTGACCGAAGTCAAGGATTTGGGGAAATACACCGTGCGTGGAGCAGAGCCCGCAGAAATTGAATGGTGGCTGGCTGCCATGCAGAAAAGTCGTCCTTCGCTTGTTCAGGTACGTGAGCTTTTGAAACAGAGTGAACTGACCCGCCGGGCGGCAAATGCCAGTCATCTTCCGACAATTTACGCTTCCGGAGGGTACTCTGTCAGTAAAGGGAGTACTTTTTTGCCCCAGGTTGAAACGCGGCAATGGACAGTTGGTCTCAATCTGTCTGTGCCGATTTATTCCGGTGGTGAAACATCAGCTCGAACACAACGGGCGCTGGCAATGGAATCCGAGCAGGGGTTTGTGCTGAATGAAGTACGTGATCAGGGCATTTTGAAACTTAAACAAGCATTCCTGAACCTGGAATACAGCAGCGCGTTATTACCGTCTACGTTGCAGAAAAGGGCTTCAGCTCTTCAACAGATGGAGGCGGCCAAAGAGGGAAGGGGCGTTGGCACCCGCACGGGGATTGATCTGTTGAATGCCAAACAGGGCGTCGCCATTGCCCAGCGGGATCTCGCCGGTGCGTTATACGACAATGCTCTGCGCCAGCTGCAGCTGAAATCAAACGCCGGAATTCTTAAAGAGAGTGATCTTAGTGACTTGAACGAATTGTTGGTAACCGTTTCAGCCAGTCAGTATTTTTTGAGTAGACAGATAGATGAAGGTGCGAAATGAACCTAAGAGAGAATAAGTTATGAAGAAACCTATTTTATTGATCGTTACAATAGTACTTCTGCTGTCCGGTTGCAGAACCAACTCTTTTAATCCACCGGCCGATGTTGCCGTTACGGCAAAGGCCTCCCGCATAGAACTGAGCTGGAAAGCTGTTCCCGCTATTATCGGTTATACCGTGTATCGCTCTACCGCGCCGGGAGCTGTCTCGACGAAGAGAGCCACCGCTTCCGGGCTTTTAGCCCGCTTCCCACCCCACGCTTGAACTTGAACCACCTTCGCTAACAGG
>CAIRND010000636.1 GCA_903879825.1 uncultured Geobacteraceae bacterium | reverse complement strand
TGTCAACGTATGCCCGAATCAACGACCATGGTTTTGTGGAGACACCATACCGAATCGTTCAGGAAGGTAAAGTTACCTCTAAAGTCCGCTTCTTCTCTGCTCTTGAAGAAGAGGGACATGCAATTGCCCAGGCAAATGCTGAAGTTGATGCTGATGGACGTTTCATAAACGATTATAACTCCGCACGTAAGAGTGGAGAATTCATTCTGGTTCACCGGGATGAAATAGCCCTTATGGACGTTGCGCCAATTCAGTTGGTTTCAGTAGCTGCTGCTTTGATTCCATTTTTGGAAAACGATGACGCAAACCGCGCCTTGATGGGTTCAAACATGCAGCGTCAGGCAGTACCTCTATTGCGTGCCGATTCGCCGCTTGTTGGAACCGGTATGGAGCGCATTGTTGCTCGCGATTCTGGAGTATCTGTTATCGCGAAGCATAATGGAGAAGTTGAATCCGTTGATGCTGCTCGAATAGTCATAAAAATTGATGAGAATGAGATCGATGAGAACGGAACCGGTGTCGATATATATAACCTCATCAAGTTTGCACGTTCCAATCAGAACACCTGCATTAACAATAAGCCGGTAGTAAAAGTTGGCGATAAAGTTAAACGCGGTGCCGTAATTGCTGATGGTCCATCAACCGACATGGGTGAACTGGCCCTCGGACAAAATATCGTAGTAGCCTTCATGCCGTGGGGCGGGTACAACTACGAGGATTCGATTCTCATTTCCGAGAAACTTATCAAGGATGACCGATATACTTCAATTCATATTGAAGAGTTTGAATGTGTTGCTCGCGATACAAAACTTGGTAAGGAAGAAATTACTTCCGATATACCCAATTTGGGCGAAGAAACACTAAAAGACCTCGATGAATCCGGCATTATCCGTATTGGGGCTGAAGTAAAACCTGGCGATATTCTGGTAGGTAAAATCACTCCAAAAGGAGAGACCCAACTTTCACCAGAAGAAAAACTTCTACGCGCAATTTTTGGTGAAAAAGCCGGGGATGTTCGTGACACCTCACTCACAGTACCTCCTGGTGTTGAAGGGACTGTTATCGGTGCAAAAATATTTTCTCGCAAAGGAAATGATAAAGATTCCCGCACCGAGTTAATTGAAAAAGCAGAAGAAGATAAGCTCCGTAAAGACGAACAGGACGAAATCCGGATTATCCGTGATTCCGCTATTGGCAAACTTAAGCGCCTGCTCGTTGGAAAGACTCTTGCTGTCAAGCTTGTTGACAGCAAAGGCAATCTTGTCCTTGAAAAAGGAAAACAGATAACGGAAGAATCATTACAGACTCTTGCGCAATCTGTTTGGAGTACAATTTCTGTAAGTGATGACAGTGAAACCGACGATAAAGTTCATCAGATTCTTGAAACACTTAATCGACAGATTGACCTGATCCATAATGTATTTGAAGATAAGATTCAGAAGTTAAAGCGTGGCGATGATCTACCGCCAGGCGTAATAAAGATGGTCAAAATCTACATTTCAATTAAACGTAAGCTGCAGGTCGGCGATAAGATGGCCGGCCGCCATGGCAACAAGGGTGTCGTTTCTCGTATTTTGCCGGAAGAAGATATGCCGTATATGGAAGACGGCAGACCGGTAGAAATCGTCCTGAATCCACTTGGCGTTCCATCACGTATGAACGTCGGCCAGATTTTGGAGACTCACCTTGGTTGGGCTGCCAAAGGTATCGGTTGGAAGATTGAAGACATGCTCGAAAAGCATACGTCTGAAGACAATTTGAAATTGTATTTAAAAGAAGTGTACGGTGATGATGATGTATCTGCATTTATTGATCGTCTCGACCGGGCGGAGCTGCTTAAAGTAGCACGGCGCCTCCAACGTGGTGTTGCTATGGCTTCTCCGGTTTTTGAAGGTGCCACTGAAGCTCAGATTAAAGGAATGCTCGGAAAAGCAAATTTACATTCTTCCGGTCAGGTAACCTTATTTGATGGGCGTACAGGTGAACCTTTTGATAATAAAGTTACCGTTGGCGTTATGTATGTACTTAAACTTCATCACCTTGTTGATGATAAGATACATGCCCGTTCAATCGGACCATATAGTCTCGTTACCCAGCAACCACTCGGCGGCAAGGCACAATTCGGCGGCCAGCGACTCGGAGAGATGGAAGTTTGGGCAATGGAGGCATACGGTGCGGCTCACGCTCTGCAGGAATTCCTGACAGTAAAATCGGATGATGTATCCGGTCGTACCCGTATGTATGAGGCTATAGTCAAAGGAAAGCACACCCTGGAACCTGGCTTACCAGAGTCATTTAACGTTCTGATAAAGGAACTTCAGTCTCTTTGTCTTGATGTTGATCTGCTCGAAGGTGAAGAAGAATTATAAAGATTTTCTGGCCGGATTCGGTATTACCGGACATGCGGCTTCAGACAAACGGAGGAGAGTATCGTGGAAGATTATTTCAGCTTTTTTGATAAACCAAAAGATCCACTCCACTTTTCAGCTATACGTATATCCATTTCATCTCCCGATAAAATTCGGGAGCGTTCTCATGGCGAAGTAAAAAAGCCTGAGACAATTAACTATCGTACCTTTAAACCGGAACGTGACGGTCTTTTCTGCGCCAAGATTTTTGGTCCTACAAAAGATTATGAGTGCAACTGCGGCAAATACAAGCGAATGAAACATCGCGGCATTATTTGTGAAAAATGCGGCGTTGAGGTAATTCCTTCGAAAGTACGTCGCGAACGCCTTGGTCATATTGACCTGGCTACACCGGTTGCCCATATCTGGTTTTTGAAATCGTTACCTTCAAGAATCGGAAATCTGCTTGACATAACACTCAAGGATCTGGAGAAAGTTCTCTACTTTGAGGGTTTTGTTATCAGTGATCCAAAGAATACTCCGCTGCATTTCTGCGAAGTAATGTCTGAAGATAAATATATCGAAAAGCAGCAGGAATACGGTTCTGATGCCTTTTCAGGCGGAATGGGAGCAGAGGCCATTAGAGAGTGTCTTCGGGCTCTCGACCTGGAAGATCTTGCCGTAACACTGCGCGCCGAAATGGTTGAATCGACCAGTGAGGCCAAACGTAAAAAAACGGCTAAACGGCTTAAGGTTGTCGAAGCATTCCGCCATTCCGGTAACAAGCCTGAGTGGATGATTCTGGAATGTATTCCGGTTCTCCCACCTGAGCTACGCCCTCTGGTACCACTGGATGGCGGTCGTTTTGCGACTTCTGACCTTAACGATTTGTACCGTCGTGTTATCAACCGTAATAATCGTTTAAAGCGTCTCTGTGAGTTGCAGGCTCCCGAAGTAATTATACGCAACGAAAAGCGTATGCTCCAGGAAGCAGTTGATGCACTCTTTGACAACGGAAGACGTGGTCGTGCTATCGCCGGCCCGAACAAACGTCCGCTTAAATCTCTTTCCGATATGCTGAAAGGTAAATCCGGACGCTTCCGTCAGAACCTGCTTGGTAAACGAGTCGATTACTCCGGTCGTTCCGTTATTGTTGTCGGACCGGAACTTAAACTGCATCAGTGCGGCCTTCCAAAAAAGATGGCGCTGGAACTGTTCAAGCCGTTTATCTATAACAAACTGGAAGAGCGCGGATTAGTTACGACAATAAAAAGTGCCAAAAAGATGGTTGAAAAAGAGCGCCCTGAAGTATGGGATGTTCTAGAAGAGGTAATCAAAGAACACCCGGTTATGCTAAACCGTGCTCCGACCCTTCACCGACTCGGCATACAGGCATTTGAACCTGTTCTTATTGAAGGTAAAGCCATCCAGCTTCATCCGCTGGTCTGTACCGCATTTAACGCTGACTTCGACGGCGACCAGATGGCTGTTCATCTACCGCTCTCCATAGAAAGTCAGGTTGAAGCTCGTGTACTAATGATGTCCACGAACAATATTCTCTCACCAGCTAACGGTAAACCGATTATTGTACCGTCACAAGATATGGTTCTTGGGGCTTACTATATGACCCGAGACCGAATCAATGCCAAGGGTGAGTATTACCGACCGACTGAGCAGGAACTTCTGGCAGGCGTGAACGTTTCTGGCTGCTTCGCCTCACCGGAAGAGGTTAGAATAGCCTTTGATGCGGGTGAAATTCACATGCAGGCTTTAATTAAAGTCCGTATGAAGAACCTTTCAACTGATGAAAAGACCCAGATGATTGATACAACTGCAGGACGTATTTTATTACGTGATGTTCTCCCTGCTGCTGTTCCTTACTCTACCATAAATAAAGTAATGACTAAAAAAGAGCTGTCAAACCTGGTTGATACCTGTTATCGCCTTTCTGACAGTAAAGAAACTGTTCTTCTGGCTGATCGCCTCAAGGAAATTGGCTTTAAATATGCTAACTTGGCCGGCATTTCTATCTGTCTGGATGACATGGTTATTCCAGAAGGTAAGCCAGCGATCATTGAAAAAGCTCACGAAGAGGTCACAGAAATCCAGAATCAGTATACTGAAGGCTTAATAACCGACGGTGAACGCTACAATAAAGTTATCGATATCTGGGCCAAGGCAACAGAAGAAATAGCTACTGAAATGCTTGATAACCTTTCAAAAGAAATTGTCACGGCACGTGACGGCAGCAAAATAGAGACATCGTCTTTCAATGCCATTCACATGATGGCTGAATCCGGTGCTCGAGGATCTGCACAGCAGATTCGCCAACTTGCAGGTATGCGTGGATTGATGGCTAAACCATCTGGTGAGATCATCGAAACCCCGATTACCGCTAACTTCCGTGAAGGTTTGACTGTTTTACAGTACTTCATATCAACTCACGGCGCCCGTAAAGGCCTTGCGGATACGGCTCTTAAAACAGCTAACTCCGGCTACCTGACTCGCCGTCTTGTTGACGTCGCTCAGGATGCTATTATCACTGAAGTTGATTGCGGAACATTGGATGGCCTGGTGGTCTCTTCTCTTACTGAGGGTGGTGAGATAATTGAACCAATAGGTGATCGTATTCTTGGGCGAGTTGCTCTTGACGACATCCATGACCCACTTACAGATGAAATACTGGTCGAGATGAATCAGGAAATTGACGAGTATTTGGTAAAACGTGTTGAAGATGCAGGCATTGAAAAAGTTAAAATCCGATCTGTTCTTACCTGCCAAAGCAAACGCGGTATTTGTGGCAAATGTTATGGGCGAGATCTTGCCCGTGGGCACAGTGTCAATATGGGTGAAGCTGTCGGCGTCATTGCAGCTCAGTCAATTGGTGAGCCGGGTACACAGTTGACAATGCGTACCTTCCACATCGGCGGTACGGCATCTCGTCACGCAGAGCAAACCTCACTGGAAGCTCGTGCAGACGGTATACTTAACTATATTAACGTAAATACCGTTATTAATAATGATGGGCACCATATTGTTATGAACCGTAACGGCGAGATTGCCGTTATTGATGAAACTGGTCGTGAGCGTGAAAAGTACATTGTTGTGTACGGCGCCAAGATCAAAATTGCTCCAGGTGGGGCTGTTATAAAGGGTGCAACACTTGCAGAGTGGGACCCCTACACCATGCCGATCCTTACCGAAGTTGCCGGCCGAGTCAAATTTGCCGACATCCTCGAAGGTGTAACAATGGAAGAGCAACTTGATGATGTAACCGGACTTTCACGTAAGGTTATCATTGAGACCAAGGACACTGACAAACGTCCACGAATCGCCATCAAAGACGCAACTGGTGAGGGTGGTGGCACTATTGGCCGTTACTTCCTACCGGCAGGTGCCAATATTTCTGTCACTGATGACTCTATTATCAGTGCTGGTGATATTATTGCCAAGATTCCGCGTGAAACGACGAAAACAAAAGATATTACCGGTGGTTTGCCTCGCGTTGCTGAACTTTTTGAGGCACGTAAACCTAAAGACTTTGCCGTTATTACTGAAATCGATGGCCGTGTATCATACGGTAAAGATGCCAAGGGCAAACGTAAAGTTATTGTTACACCTGAACTTGGTGAGCCGAAGGAATATTTGATTCCTAAAGGGAAGCATATCAGTGTACACGAAGGTGACCATGTACGTGCAGGTGAACCGCTCATGGATGGTTCATCTAATCCGCATGATATTCTGCGAGTTCTTGGTGTTAAAGAGCTGGCAAAATACCTGGTTGACGAAGTCCAGGAGGTATACCGTCTACAGGGCGTTAAGATTAATGATAAGCACATTGAAGTTATCGTTCGTCAGATGTTGCGTCGCGTCCGAATTAAAGACACTGGTGACACAAATCTACTGGTAGATGATCAAATTGAGCGTTTTGTTTTTGAACAGGAAAATGAGAAAGCTTTGCGTGATGGCAAACGCCCTGCTGTAGCTGAACCGCTGCTGCTTGGCATTACGAAAGCATCACTTTCAACGGAGTCATTCATTTCAGCGGCTTCATTCCAGGAGACGACGAAAGTATTGACACAGGCGGCGATTGAAGGAAAGATTGACCATCTGCGAGGACTTAAAGAGAATGTAATTATGGGTCGTTTGATACCTGCAGGAACCGGGATAGCCCGCTATCGCAATTTACGTTTAGTGGCTGATTCTCTTGCTCCGAAAGAAAACCCTGCAAAAGAAAATGTAAGTAACGAAGCGGCAGAGGCTGATTTAGAAGCTGCTTAAACAAAAGAACAAATATTAATTGAAATATAACGGCCGGAAGATTCTTCCGGCCGTTTTTTATTCAAATTTCAGCGCTCCCCTTGCCGGTAAGCTTCTTCCAGCTACTGCCGGCCAATTCGACCAGGCCATTCATTGTTCGTGTGTAAAAGCGGGTAACCGGCAGGTTGTTTACCAGCAGAGAACCATTTACTGACTCAATAGAGACCGGATCGCCCGCAGTACAGGCCGCTATTTGAGAATAATATTCCCCGGAAATACCAAACAGAAATTTATATGTTGAGCCCTCAAAGCGACACGCGACTATGAGTATAACAACCTCCGGCACTCCTGTTTTATGGTGGCTACGAACCGTTGCCGTTACAAAAGAACCGGTAACTACCGTGTTTTTGGCAAGAAGAGCTTCGAGATTTACACCCTTCGGTTTCATGTGTCCAAGTGACGGAAGCCCCCACGGTTTGAATCGCTCATGCGCACGGGCATCATAGTGATCACTGCGCTCTAAAAGCGTTACGACGTTATTATTAATCGGGCCACCAATGGAATGTGACAGTCCGGCTGAAAAGCCCCGTTCATTAATCAGTTGGTGATTTTCAACAATTTGAATCATGCCGGTCGCTCCCAGTGGGTGCCCCCTCCCCTTCAGTCCGCCAGTAAGATTCGTCGGGAAGGCACCGTTTTCACCGGTCAGAGAATCATCCAACAGAGCATCCATTAAGCGGTTTCTACTGACAATTCCAAGATCTACCATATTTATAGGACCAAAACCGTTGAAGGGATCATGCATATTAACGTGAAGTTTGCCGGAGAAAGTGCGTATATCCTTAATCCCTGCCATTCCGTAAGCATACCCTGCGGCAATAACCGTTGCCGGAAAAGAATGAAAGTAGTTTCGGTCTGCAATAGTTGGAATGTCAGTTGCTGACCCAACCCCGCTAACACGCACATCCTGAGGGATTGACGTAAGAATGACTGCAGCCACCCCATCTGACATAGGGCAAAAATCGTGGTAGCGCAAAGGATACCAATACGGATAGTTTTTCCCGTCAGCAATTTGTTGATAATAGTCCTGCAATTCAATCTGTACATTCAAGTGAGCGTTAGGATTTAGAGCGGCAAAACGCTGACTCCGTTGCGTCAGAAGCGCAGAATAAGCCGTCCATTCCTCATCAGAGAGTTCAAGGCGCTCCTTCAAAGCTCGTGCGACCAGTGCACCACACGCTGGCATTGTCAATCCGAATTCTGCTTCGTCGCGATCAATCACACCGGCAATGATACGCGTTGATTCGAGTGTTGATGCATCACTCATCTTCTGAACACCAAGAGCAAGAACTGAGTCATAACGCCCAGAGGCAATTTCCAGATATGCACTTTCAAATGCTGAAGCACCTGATGACGAAGCGGTATCGACAAGCACCGAACGGGCCCCGGAGATTCCCAGTATACCTGCTATTTTTGCAGCTGTGTTGTCAACACCTGAGAATGCTGAAGGGTTCTGGCTTCCAACAATCACCGCTTCAATATCACGGCGCCGAACCGGACAGTCATTAAAGACCTCACCACCCCACTCAGATAATTCCAGAAAAGAAAGTTTCTGTTTTTCCTTACCGTTATACCTTCCTACCGGTGCCATCCAAGATGCTGCGACATAAACGGGACGAGGCTTAAAGTGTTTTTCCATACGTTCCCTTTCTTATGATGATTCGAGTTGACGGGAAGAGTTACAGAGAATCGAGAGTTATCCGAAATAGTCTAAAAGCCACACCCCCCACCGTTTCTTTGGTGGTATTTTTGGTGGTACGCTTCCGCTTCCCAGAAAATAGCGGCTGGTTCAATAAGCGTCACAATTGCACGACGAAACGTGTTTGCGTGTTCCAGCTCTGCTCGAGATGCACATGCAGACTCATGCTGTGCCTCTGAATGATAAAAAATAGCCGAACGATATTGGTCACCAAAATCAGGACCTTGCCTGTTTAATTGAGTAGGGTCATGACACTCCCAGAAAACGGCGAGCAAGTTCTCGTAGCTTACCAGGTTTGGGTCATAAGTAATCTCCACCGCTTCAGCATGACCGGTATCATTACTGCAAACATCACGATAGACCGGATTATCAGTACGACCACCGCAGTAACCAACCCGGGTTGACTCAACCCCTGGAACTGCGAAAAAAACATCTTCTACACCCCAAAAACAACCGGCAGCAAAAGTAGCTACTTCGGACATGCCTCCCCCAAATAATACGAATAAATGCCACAATATTTGTGCATGAGATAATCTTTGACAGAACGTTAGATTCCCACGTACTAAACAACAAAGGGCCCCGAAGGGCCCAGTGCAGTACTACATCAGTTTTTCCATTTCCTCTTCGGAAATATCGAAGTTGGCATATACGTTTTGTACATCATCATTGTCTTCCAATTTATCCATAAGCTTGAGCATGCTTTCAGCCTGCTTACCTTCAAGCTTCACTTGAGTTTGAGGAACCATGGTTATTTCAGCATGTGCAGCTTTGAACCCTTTTGCAGCTAATGCTTCACGCACCTCAATAAAAAGTGCAGGTTCAGACACAACCTCATAAGAATCATCCTGCTCAGAGACATCCTCAGCTCCAGCTTCCAGGGCTGCTTCAAAAAGCTGATCGAAATCAGCAGACTTCTCAAAGTTGATCAGTCCTTTTTTGCTGAATATCCAGGATACGCAGCCCGCTTCACCCATGTTACCGTTACTCTTGGAGAAGATGCTGCGGATATCTGAAACGGAACGATTACGGTTATCAGTTAAAACTTCAACGAGAACGGCTGAACCACCTGGGCCATACCCCTCATAAACAATCTCCTCGTACGTTACCCCCTCCATGCCACCCGCACCTTTTTTAATTGCACGTTCAATGTTGTCTTTCGGCATATTTTCCGCTTTAGCCTTATCAACGGCGGTACGCAGGCGGGGATTGGCGGCAAGATCGGCTCCGCCCAGCTTTGCTGCGACAGAAATTTCCTTGATAAATTTGGTAAAAAGCTTACCACGCTTTGCGTCGGCTGCGCCTTTTTTGTGCTTAATAGTACTCCACTTATTATGACCCGACATCGCTCCTGCTCCTTTGGGATAGTAAATTTACGAGTTTTTATATTGCCTTAAAAAGGTGGAAACACTATCATGTAAACGCGATGCTGTCCAGAGCGAATTTGCTGAAACAAGGGATCAAAGCAACATGAAATATTCTATTAACATACCTAAATTGCTTGTGATTTACCTGACGATTGCCACTCTTATCAGTGCGTGCAGTATCACAAGACAGTCATATCACAACGAAGGCCCTCCGATACTTACACTCGATGAATTGATCCGGCCATATGCAAAAGTTGGCAGGATTCAGGTGACCCGTGAAATTTACGGTTCTGATTATTCATTGTCTCCAGATATTACGGCATGGGGCTTAGCTGCGGTGCGTCACGAGGCTGAGAAAATGGGCGCGGATGCGGTTATTCTGCCTGAAATCACGGGGCATTCTACTACCAATGGCATTATACCTTCAACGGAATATCACGTTACTGGTATTGCAATTAAGTTCAAATAAAAATATTGGTTGACAGTCGCGCCTAATATTAGTTATAAAGCTCACTTCATTGATCATTGGCGCGTTATCCAAGAGGCTAGGAGCCGGTCTGCAAAACCGTTAACGTCGGTTCGAATCCGACACGCGCCTCCAATCATCATCCAAAACAAGATTACAAATGGCCATGCATTAATTGCATGGCCATTTTATTTTACGGTCAGTTTCCTACTGAGAGAATCAAACGGGGGCTATTTTACGTTTTCATCAATAAAAAAATTCAGAAGCACAACAACATCCCGTATTTCTTGCTTATTCATATCTGAATTAGGCTTCCTCATCATTTTTATCCCATATGCTTTTACCGCTTGCTTATTAAATTGCTGTCCTGTGACCGGTGCCCTCCCCGTACTTATCGCCACAACTGTGCGCTCCATTGAATGACATTTGACACACTTTCGCTGCATAGTCTCAAATGACGATCGATACATTTCGGGGATTCCTTCAGCACTGAAGTTAAGCGTTGCTCCATGCCCGATCGTTTTGACTCGCGCCTCCGCGAGCGAGCAGAAAGTACAGAAAGCGATCATTATCGACATAACTACATAATTATTCATAGGGATTCCTTCGCATCAATTAAAGGGCGTAACACAAAGACAACCTAAGCAGTTTTTTTAAATTTCAGCATTTGCATTTACTCTGTCTACTCGGTTGAAAATAATAGGCGTGTTGAAATAGTCTTGTCAAGCAGTTAGCTCCGGATGAATCAATTGACTTACTTTCTCACATTCAGTAGTATTTTCACCCACCAGAGGCCATCAATCTAAAGTAGGAAGATTAACTATGCAAAAAATTCCATTATTGCTCGCCAGAGAAGGCATGACTCTCGCTCGTGATGTTTTTCGTGGGAATGCTTCGACTGGGATGCCCATTTGTGGCAAAGGTCACGAGCTGACTACATCCCTGATTGAACGATTTGACAAGTTGGAAGTCCAGGCTGTGTATGTTGAGGGGCACCCTGTGTGGGAAGAGGGGGGCGCTTCTTTAGACAATTTGCTGTGTGCTCTCGATGGCCGTTTCATCAAAACTATGCACAACCCGCAAAATGCCATGCTGCATACAATCTACAAAGCTTACCTTATCAAATCGATGGGGGGCGACTGTGACCGACAAGCGGAGTAAATTAAAGAAGATAATACTGGACACCAAAACGTTACCAACACTGCCGAGTGTCATCCACAAGCTGAATTCACTTTCAGATAATGAGAGATCATCGGTTCGAGAAATGGCGCGAATTGTTTCGTCAGACCAGGTACTTTCTGCCCGTATCCTTCGCTTGGCAAACTCCCCTTCCTACGGGTTTCACAAAGTGTCCACAATCTCTAACGCTATGATTTTACTTGGGGTGAATGTTGTCAAGAGCCTGGCACTCTCTTCATCCATTTTTGCAATCATGGAAAAAGAGAGCGTAGGTTTGTGGGAACACTCCCTCGCGGTAGGTGTTGCTGCAAACTTGATAGCGCGTAAACTCGGTTTGCAAGAGTGTGAAGAGATAGCAACCGCAGGTCTTTTGCATGACATTGGCAAAGTAATTATCGCCCTCAAATGCAATGAGGCAGAAAAATCCATACTGAATCTTGTCAACGAGCGCCAGATGTATTGCATTGAAGCTGAGCGAGAGATAATCGACACCGACCACGCCGAGATCGGCGGGTGGTTGTCAAAGAATTGGTTTTTGCCGGACAAGTTGAGTGAACCGATTGCCTTTCACCACAATGTCGCTCAATCGGTACATCATTGTTTGAAGACATCAGTGGTTCATATAGCCGATGTGATTGTAAAAGCCAGCGGTTTTGGCTGTAGCGGTGATTGCTTTGTACCTCAAATCGAGGATATTGCCTGGAATACGCTACAGCTGAATGAAAAAATGTTAGCGGAACTCGTTGACGAGATTGAAGACAAGCTAATTGAAGTAAAAAACTTCAGCCTTGAAATGATGGGAGACTAACGCGACACCGACTGAGGCGACAAGTAATTTCAGCCGTTCCCCTCCATGCAAGCCACCTGTTCTTTTTGAGTATTCTGGCAATAACCTGAGTACGACGACACCTTTTGCACTGACCAATTGTAGCAAATGTTACGAAACGTCCTCCTGAGATTTCCCAATGACTCCAGATTGTTTCTGTACTCTGGAGAAGTTGCACACAATTGGGCTTCATAGCGGTTGATACACTACTTAGGCTGTGATATAGATCATCACACTTTAATGCTCAGGTGAATACCATGATAATGATTGACCGTCTGATTGAACAAGCCCTCCTTGAAGATATTCACACCGGTGACATAACCACCCTGGCGGTCGTGCCGGGAAAATGCCCTGCCTCGGCACGCTTGATTGCAAAAGAAAGTATGGTGGTCGCTGGTCTCTCAACCGCCGCCCGTGTGTTTAGTATTCTTGATCCCGAGATTCAATTCAAAGCGTGCCTGAGTGATGGCGAGCAGGCCGATCCCAATACAATTCTGGCTACGATTCATGGAGAAGCAGCTCAGTTATTAATGGGTGAGCGGGTAGCACTCAATCTGCTTCAGAGAATGTGCGGTATCGCAACGCTTACGTCCAGTTTTGTTGCAGCGGTTTCCGGTACAAAAGCCCGGATCGTAGACACACGCAAAACGACCCCCGGGCTTCGGCAACTCGAAAAGTATGCGGTGAGAGTCGGAGGCGGTATCAATCATCGCACCGGCTTATATGACGGTGTTCTTATCAAGGAAAATCATATTGCCGCGGCCGGAGGAATCACCGAAGCGATCCGCCGTGCCAGAGCCTATATACCTCACACATTGAAAATAGAAATCGAGACTGAGACTCTGGCCCAAGTAGACGAAGCTCTCGCAGCGGGTGCCGATATAATCATGCTCGACAACATGAGCTTGGATGAAATGCGGGCTGCCGTTATTACCATTGGCGACCGGGCTCAAGTTGAAGCCTCCGGCGGCGTCAACCTGGAACGTGTACGAGCAATTGCAGAGACAGGTGTTGACATCATATCGGTGGGCGCATTAACGCACTCGCCTCGAGCAATGGATATTTCGATGCTTCTCGACTAGGACCGTTTCACTTTCAAAAAGAACCGAGGAAGCAGATGCACCCAAAAGCCGGGACCATACTGAGCCTGTTCCGTACCGAAGACAGGTATATATCGGGTGAACATCTGAGCAGAGAACTCGGAGTGTCACGGACGGCCGTGTGGAAGCACATATCTGCATTGAGAAATGCCGGATATTGTATTGATGCAATGCCCTCTCGCGGTTATCGGCTTATATCTTCACCCGACAGCATCGAAATTCACGAAGTAAGAGCTTATCTCGACAGCAGCAGAATTGGCGCACAGCTTGAATATCTAAAAGCAACAACCTCCACCAATGCTGATGCTTTTCGGCTGGCAGAAGATGGGGCCATTGAAGGGACTGTTGTTCTGGCGGATTCCCAGACAGGTGGCAAGGGTCGGCGCGGTAGAATATGGTCTTCACCTGCCGGCGTAAATCTGTACTGTTCGGTTGTACTTCGCCCTTCAGTAATGCCGCATGAAGCCCCGCAGCTGACTTTTATTTCTGCTGTTGCGGTCGCACGCGCAATTGAGCTGACAACAAAACTAACTCCGGAAATAAAGTGGCCAAACGACCTGCTGATCTCTGGCAAAAAAGTGGCCGGCCTGTTGAATGAAATGAGTGCGGAAACCGACGGCATTAATTTTGTAATTTTGGGTATTGGTGTCAACCTGAACATGACAGTAAACCAGTTTCCCGATGATCTGCGCCAACCTGCCACATCCCTGCTTCTGGAGTCAGGCGAATCGGTTGACCGCTCACGTTTTACCGCCATTATGCTGAATGAGCTTGATCGTCTTTATACTGATTTTTTAGCACACGGCTTTGGACCTGTTCGTGAGGAATGGCAACAACGCTGCAATGCCAATGGTCGTCAGGTGATTGTCAGCGACTCGGGAACAGACTGTACCGGGGGAAGGTTTATTGGCATAGATGTAGATGGGGCACTGTTGCTCCGGTCAGACGATAATGTACTGCACCGTATAACCTGTGGAGATGTGAGGGTAATCTGAATGCTACTGGTAATCGACGTTGGCAACAGCAATATTGTGTTAGGGGTATATAATGGTACGGTACTTGTCCGCAGCTGGCGACTTTCCACTGATAAGTCACGCACATCGGATGAGTATGCGGTGTTGCTGCACAGCCTGTTTGACCAGGCCGGACTCATTTTTTCCGAAGTAAAGGCAGCGATTATATCTTCGGTTGTGCCACCGTTAACCGGTGTGATGGAAGCAATTTCCCACGATTTTTTCAATCTTACCCCCTATGTCGTCGGCCCGGGAATCAAGACCGGCATGATAATTCATTATGACAATCCTCGTGAAGTAGGTGCCGACCGGATTGTTAATGCTGTGGCAGGGTATGAGAAGCATAAGTGCCCGCTGGTAATAGTCGATTTCGGAACGGCAACAACCTTCGATTATGTAAATGGCAAAGGAGAATACTGTGGCGGTGCTATTGCTCCCGGCCTTGCCATATCGGTAGAAGCACTTTTTCAGCGTGCAAGTAAATTGCCAAGAATAGACATCATTAAACCACCGCATATAATAGCAAAGAACACCGTCAATTCGATGCAGGCCGGAATTTTCTTTGGTTATGTCGGCCTGGTAGACGGAATAGTGGAGCATATCAGATCCGAATCTCACGAAGAATTTCGGGTAATTGCAACCGGTGGGCTGGCTAATCTGATCGCTCCGGAATCAAAAACAATCGATGAAGTCGATGAAAATCTGACGCTTGAAGGTTTGCGCATATTGTACGAACGAAATCGGTGATGGGTGTATCACACGAGTCAATCCGGAAGTGAGATCAGGGCGGGAAGTGAAATTCATATTGCACGCAAGGAGGCAGTTCTATGGGACAGTTTGAAACCAGCAAGATCCGCAACTTGGGAATCATCGCACACGGTGGTGCCGGCAAGACGTCGCTTTCAGAGGCAATTTTATTTGACACAGGGATGATCGACCGACTTGGCCGGGTTGACGATGGCACGTCGACCATGGATTTTGAACCAGAAGAGATCAAACGGAAAATATCGATCACTTCGGCTCTTGACCATTGCGAGTGGCAGGGTCATTCCATCCACATCGTCGACACTCCCGGCTATGGCAATTTTATTGCTGACACCCGCGCCTGCATGCGCACTCTTGACTGTGCAGTAATCATTCTTTCGGCAATATCCGGAGTTAAAGCACAGACGGAAGAGATCTGGGGCTGGGCCAATGATTTTGAGATTCCCCGCATCGCATTTGTCAACAAACTAGACCGTGAGCGGGCAAGCTTCCTCCGCGCCATCGATGACATGGAAAAAATGCTCGGCGCTCGGGGAGTCGCCATTCAAATGCCGATCGGCCTTGAAACCTCCTTCGAAGGCGTTATTGACCTGATAACAATGAAAGCCTGCTTTTATGCAAAAGACGGCTCTGGAAAATTTACCGAGGGGGATATCCCCGCTGAATACACAGAAGAAGCTGGCCGTTTGCGTCTGCAAATGGTCGAGACAGTCGCCGAAGCGTACGATGCCTTGACTGAAAAATACCTCGAAAACGGCGACCTGAGTGAAGAGGACATTATAGACGGCCTGAGGGTCGGTACAATGCGCAACACGTTCACCGCTGTTCTCTGCGGGTCAGCCACCGGCAACGTCGGCGTTGCTCATCTGCTGAACGC
>CAIRND010000635.1 GCA_903879825.1 uncultured Geobacteraceae bacterium | reverse complement strand
GATGCTGCATAGCTTGGGGGGGGGCTGGCAGTTACAGTAGTCTTCTGAGTAGTATTTTCCCCTGTAAACGCGGGCTCTAACATTACAAAATTTCTTATCTAAATTGTAGAATAAAAATTTTATGGTCTCGTTGATATGGTTATCTACGCCATCCATGAAATTTCGATGATCCTTGCCTTTCAGTAACATGTCTGCTTTTTCTATAACCTTCGGTTTGATTCGCTCAACAACACTGTAATGAAGACATCGGCATTCGGCCTCAAGCTCGCGCATCCCGATTCCTTTAATGACGTTATCATTGAACTCATGGATATTATTGTACTTCCTGGCGCCTCTCTCGCTAGGTGATAGTGGCGTTGTAGCAGGTATTTTAATGGTGAATATTGATATCTTTGCCGGTTTGGTATTCAATAATTTCATTAATTCTGGCTTAACGGAGTCATCTGCCAGGTGGTTTCGAAACATAAAGTCGATAACGTCTTTTCTCAATAGACATTTTTGCGAGATAACTGGATCCATTGTGCTCAAAGTAACATCAGCCGATTTCACAATATGTTCTCTGGAGACAATGACTTGATACGTTGAATCAGAAGGATGAACACCCAGGTCATATTTTTGGGCAATATCTTCTTTCAAAATTCCATCCACAATTTTTAGTTCACCATTATCGAGCGCCTTGTAAACTGCCTCCTTATTTTTTCGTAAATATTCCACCATGGTTTTACTTTTATACTTGTTTATATTAAATCTGGGCAAAAGGTGTATCGTTTCCGATACGGTCCAGTACTCATCAAACATGAAAGAAAGGAAATCTGCATACACTTCATCGTTAGTGCTTTCTTGAATATTGCCGTCACTCGACGCGCCAATGATTTTTTTTAAAATATCGATCATCTTTTTATAGGGGACCTTCTCCATGGAGGTTAAACTCAAACATTATTTGTCATCCGAAGCATAGTTGATTATGTAAGCCAACCGACAGACCCTTCTGATTCAGCTAGTAGCCAATAGATAAACTTTTTCTACCGCTGCGTCAATTATTCCTGGGCGACTGTCCTCCAGTACTCTGGCTTGCAATTACCATGTTAATGATATTTTCTGATTGCTCCATAGCCTTCGCAAAACAGCACAAAAACCAGACCAGCCATTCAGTAACATCACCGGAACCACTCTGTGTCTTTTCCAGTATATCGTAATAACTCTCTCGATCGGCCATGATCTGAGATGAAAGACTGAAGTAGCGAACCCGCTGCTTATCATTCTGGGCCAAGACCATATCTGTCAAAGCCCTGGCAAGACGACCATTACCATCATCGAACGGGTGGATCGTCACGAACCACAAATGCACCAATGCTGACCGGACAATCCCATCAACGCTTCCAAGACTCTCATCAAACCACATAAAGAATCGCTTCATCTCACCATCAAGCTGTTCAGCAGGCGGAGCCTCGAAGTGGATCTTCTCCCTACCTATCGGACCTGATACTACCCGCATCGGTTCTTCACCGTCCCGCCAGCCACCAACCTTGATCTTGTGCATACAGGAATAGCCAGAAGGAAAAAGGGCCGCCTGCCACCCCCATAAACGTTCTTTAGTAAGTGGCGCATCAAAATTTTGTGTAGCGTCCAGCAACACCGAAATAAGATCATCAATCCTACGATCCACCGGCATCCCCACAGAAGGCAGCCCCAACCTGCGATTAACAGACGAACGCACAGAACGCTCATTCAGCTGATCTCCTTCGATAGCAGAGGTATTAATGGCCTCTGCCACGAGAATCTCAGCCTGGACCATATCATTCAGCTGCACTTCGAGACCGCATACTTTACTGAGAAGCCTGCCCTTCATCTGCCGACATTCTCCGAGAGGCAACACGAGTCTGTCTGTATCCCAAGTCAGATTGGGCCAGTTATTCTTTTGCCAGATGTATCCTTGCATCGCCACTCTCAGTTATTTCACTTACAACAACACCCGGCTTCATCAACACAAAATACGCTAAACAAATCTGAAGTCACTACGGTTCGAATTCAAATAGTTCATTCGAACAAATCGGTGTTTTTGATGCAACTTATTGAAATGTCCAAACAAACATTTTTGGGGGTAGAATTGGGGGTATATGTTTCTGACAGCAAACTGCTGATACTTTATCCATACATGATCGCCCGCATTTTTATTGGTTCATTTCTTCGACGGCTGCTTTGTCAGTCATCAGCTCAAGCAAACGGCCGCTTATGCGCTCCATCGGTCCACGAAGACGTTCTGTAGTAATTTGGAGATATCCGCCGGTCACATCATTACCGTCACTATGGTTGAGCAGTTTCTTCAATGCTGCATAAGGAATATCCAGGCTCTCTGCAACAGTAATGAACGTTCTACGCAAATCGTGTTGTGTGAATTCTATTCCTGGCACAATACTGTCAGCGTTCGCAAGTTTCTTGGCCTCCAACTCCATTGTTGTTGAAACGTCATTCAGAGCCAAGCAGGTATGATCTGTTATATGTACGAAATTCCGCCTTGGATCCTTGAGATGTGAATCCTCCGCCGCTCCAGGAAAAACATACTCGTTAGTCCTGTATTTCTGAAGCTCTACAAACAAATCATGAAGAAATCCGCTCATTGGCAGAGTATGGGGCTGACCATTTTTTGTGTTAACAATCGTGAAGGATTTATCCTGCAGGTCCACATCCGCCCATTTCATATTTAACGCTTCGTTCTTGCGAAGTCCGGTAAATGCAAGTAACAGGAGGTGACTGCTGACAACAGGGTTTTTGAGATCATTTACCGCATTGAACCAGGGCTTCAGTAGATGGGGCTTTATAAAGGTACGCCGACGCTCAATCTTGTTCCATTGTTTCGTTTGGCTCAAGCGATGTGCCGGGTTTTCAGGTATAACATTCCCGGTTACAGATCTCGCAAAGTTGTAAATCGCTCGAAATGTACGCATGGCAGCGTTAGCTGTAGCTTTACCATTTGTGTCTGAAATGTCTGAATGACGGCGAGCCACCATATCGCAGGTAATCTCTGCAATCGGCTTTTTCTTCCAAGAAACGAGCAGACGATCTACATGGTCGCTATACATGGAAACGGTTTTCGGCTTTAATCCTTTACGTGTTTCAAGAAACAATTCAAATGCTTTTGCAAAGGTAATACTTCTCGTCTTTGCCTTTGTCTTTTCAAGATTGATATCGATTCCCTTACGGATATCTGTTGTTGCATCTGCAGCCATTTTTCTGGCAGTATCAGCACTGATTACACCATGTCGTCCCAAGGTGACGCGGGAAAGTTTGCCGTTAATCCACTTGCGCACAAAATAGCTCTTTGACGTCGCTGACACACGAATACCGAATGCAGGTAACTCACTGTCGTAATATTCATCCTGTTTGCCTTTTTCAGCGGGTGGGATTTTCTCAACGACCGTCTTGGTCAGCTTGATATTCTGAGCCATATGCATCCTCCTGAATAAATCTCATAGGGTACACATAGGGTACAACAAACATGAATTCAAGTCAAACACCATGAAGCCTGATACAAAATTAAATCATCTATTTCAATATGTTATACAGCCAAACAAAAGTGAGTACAAGCCATGTTTTCTAACTCGAAATCAGGTGTACGGCAACGTACCTAGGGTTCGAATCCCTACCTCTCCGCCATTACACGAGAAGAAAGCGTCCTAACTTGTTGATAAGTGGGACGCTTTTTCTTTATCATTAATCCCCTACGTTTGTACCACTGTTTTTTTCTCAGGCATTCAACAGCAATTTAGCATCATCAACGCTAAGTGCACGGAAATCAAATTTGTATCCCTGATAATCAGTGACAAGGTTTTTCGCCTTCTTTTCAAGTTCTACAAGATTTATCCTGCTCTTGTTGACTTTGATCTCTGCGATGACGATCACTTTTTTGATGTCATTGACCGCCACCAGGTCGATCTCGTTTTTATTGCCACGCTCCCAGTATGAGCCGATCCGGTTGTAATTCCCGCTGGCGGCATACAGTTCGTGAAAAAACCGCTCCAGTATTCTGCCGGACCAGGTCGCATAATCACGCTCGACAATCTCACGGATATAGGCAAAATTGCCGGTCTCGACGGCAGACAGGTTACGGTAGATGAAGCGAAACCAGAAGTTCAAAAAATTATCGCGGATAAAATACTTCTGCAGCCTGCTACCAGGCTTGGCATCAATGGGCTTATGACGGTCTATAAGAGCATATTCCCCTTCGAGCTTACTGAGATATGCACCGGTATGGATCTCCAGAATTGATTCAATTTCACTGCGGGCAGTCTTACCAGCTGCTATCAACTCCAGGATTGAAAAATATGTTCCATAATCCCTGCCGAATTCTTCTATCAGAAGGTTTTTCCCTTCCGTCAGAAACGGTGAATACTGCCTGAAGATGAAGTCCATCAACTGCTGCCGGGGTAAGGCATTATTCTCTGCAAGCAGTTCAATATATTTGGGCAGACCTCCTGTAATTGCGTAGACATTGAACAGCGTCTGCATATCCGTGTAGCCATGGTCACTTATTACGGTAAAAATTGATTTGATACTAAACGGCTTCAAAATCATAATTCGGTCAGCCCTGCCGAACAGAGGCTCCTTGGCATCCTGAAAGATACGGTACATAAGCGAGTGAACCGATCCGATGAATATCAGATTCAGCTTGCTGGTGGCCTTGTTACGATCCCAGAGTCCTTGAAGTTCGGAATAGACTGAAGGATTGATGCTGAAAAACTCCTGGAACTCGTCAACAATCAGGGTAAATTTTTCAGTGCGGGAAATCTCTATTAGCAGAGTGAAAATGTCGCGAAAGTGCCGTATCTCACCGATAACAGGAATGTTGAAGTTGTGACGAATCTCTTCGATAAACTCTTGGCAGAGAAGAGCCTCCGCCTTTTTTGAAACGAACAGGTAAAGGTGTTTGTGGTTCTTTACAGACTCCAGTGCCAGCAGAGTCTTGCCGACGCGGCGGCGGCCAGTAAGAACGGTCATCCGTCCGACAGAACTTGCCTGGTCATACAGCGTTGCTAGCTCAGCCAACTCGTTTTCTCTATTGTAGAACTTCATATAGTCCGCCTGTTGTTTATAGTAACAGCGGTTACTGTAATTCAAACAAACATAATTTGCAACAGTTCAAGCAATTTTTATTTATTCAGATCCCTATGGCTCTGTTTTAGCGACACTCAAACAACGTTAGCTGATTCGTACGATTGGCTCTCTAAAATGTCGGTTGAAACTTTGAAATGCCACCGCTTAATCAATTCTTCGAAATGATTAAGCGGTTTTTTTTAGTCACTACGGTTCGAATCCCTATAGTTCGCTCTAACAAACATGACAAAATATCGGATCCTATTGAAACTTTAAATCAAAGATATTGAACGTTTTGCCAGCCTTGCAGGCGTGCGGGGCTTGTTTCCGTCCCTTTCTGATGACTTTCTAGGCAACATATTCGATAGCCGTATTCAGTCGGCGCTTCTGGTCAAGGGGCACAATTACGAAGATCTCACTGGTAAGGAAGATGTTTTTCGCAGACTGGAACGGTCCATTGTTGCCCGCTGCCATATCTCATTTGATTATTTAAATAACGAAGGAAGCAAGTCTTATCCCGCTGTTGCTCCGTTGAAACTAATCAATCACAAGGGAATCTGGTATCTTGTTGCCCGAGATGGCGACAAAATCAAGACCTTCTCCTTCGCCAGGGTCGAACGGCTCAGCCAACTTGATACTCGCTTTACCCATGATCCTGAGATCGACAAGATGCTCAAAGAGGAAGACGGCATCTGGCTGGGAGAAGAAAAAAAGGAGATTGTCTTCAAGATTGCCCGCGAGATGGCCGGTTACTTTAAGCGACGCAAGTTGATTGCCAACCAAGTAATTGAAAAAGAGCTTGAAGACGGCGGCCTGATTGTCTCATCCAAAGTCGGCCACTCTAACCAGGTGATGCCTATCGTGCGTTACTGGATTCCACACATTCGCATTATCAGTCCGGAGGGATTAGCCTCTCTTTAAAAAACCGGATTGGTAAATATAAAAAAAACTAAATTTAGCGGAAATTTTCCGGAGCGTCTGTCAGGTAAACACTACAAAAAAATTGTTGCGGAAATAAACTAATCTGCGGAAGTGGAAATGGTCAAGGGTGTCGCGGGTGATCAACCAGAATATTTTTGTGCAAATCAGTAAGAAGAGCGCCCCTGCAAAAAGGTTTGACGATATATTCATCACATAAGTTATCCAAAACAAGATCAGACCTGTCCCAAATTGAGTCACTGGAGGTAATAACGAAAACTTTGGTGCGCACATCACCGGCACCGTTATGTGTCTTTTCAATACCCCGTATCTTTCTGATAAGTGCAAGCCCATTCATCTCCGGCATCATTAAATCAATACAGAGGAGATCATAAGGATCTCGTTCTGTGAGCGCCTTCTCAAAAAAGTTCAAGCCCTCTTTGCCGTTCTCCGCAAGGTCACATTTAGCGAATTCAGACAGAAAATCATGAAGCATCAGTCGGTTGATTTCATCATCATCAACTATTAAATATCGTTTCATGCTTTCCCCCCACAATCATCTCATGACCAAAACGTCTTTCGTACATTCCAGCAGTGCCAGCCTCAGCTTTGTTCCAGAGGTGGGCTTCATCTCATGTATCGTTGCACCATACTCTCCCGATTGCCCCTGATTGTTTCCCATTTCAAATGCCGACAAGACTATTGCCGGGAGTGATGCATCCACAGTACGCACGTGCTTTAGCATTTCCAGCCCATCTAACAGCGGCATCGTGATGTCGGTGATGATTACATCCGGTTTGTGCAGGTGGTAGGCGGCCAATCCTTCCTTGCCATCTTTTGCTGTTATCAATACGCCGACCATACGCTTCAAAAACTGGCTGTACATCTCCCGCGTTAACTCGTCATCTTCGACATATAAAACCGTAAGGCGCTTCAGTTGATCCAAATCATGTTTTCCCACATCAATGTTTTTCTTCCGTAACAGTTGTGCCGGGGAAAGCCATTGTTCAAGAATATCGGCAAGCACCCGTTTTTTAACCGGTTTTGAGACATAGTCATCCATCCCGACTGCAAGACACTTATCGCGATCCTCCATCATGGCATTGGCGGTCATGGCGATAATCGGCACATTATGATTGTGAACCTTTGAATGTGGCCCACGAATGGCGGCTGTTGCTTCAAATCCGTCCATTCCCGGCATCATGCAATCCATCAGCACCAAATCATAATTAAACCTCTCAAGGGCTTCCAACGCCTGCTGACCGTCCGCCACCACATCAACGGAATAGCCGATGGCATTCAACATATGGATGGCAACTTTCTGATTGATGAGGTTATCTTCAGCCAGAAGAATGCGAGCAGTGAGATCGTCAATTTTAGCTTCGATGTGAGGCGTGACATTTCGCATATGCGTACTCTGAGTCCGCGCGGCTATTATCATCTCCGCAGGTTGTTTTTTAAGCTGGACTGTGAACCAGAATGTAGAGCCTTTCCCCTCTTCGCTGACAAGACCTATCTCGCCTCCCATAAGTTCTGCCAGTTGTCTACAGATGGTCAACCCCAGACCGGTGCCGCCGTATTTGCGAGTGGTGGACGTATCCGCCTGGGTGAACGGGGAAAATATGGCAGAAACGAGGGACTCTGGTATGCCGATGCCGGTATCAGTAATTTCAAACTTAATTTTTACAGAGCCATCGTGATCAGACAGGAGTGATGCATTAAGACCAACAGCACCATGCGGAGTAAATTTGAGAGCGTTGGCGACCAGATTAGTGATAATCTGCCGAATTCTGCCGGGGTCACCTGTGAGAAGTAACGGTACCTCAGGTTCAATGTGGCAGGATAGTTTAAGTCCTTGTTCTTCAGCCCGATATGCCAATAATTGGGTGACATCGTTCAGTATACGTTGCAGATCAAAGCCAATCTGTTCCAAATATAGTTTGCCGGATTCAATTTTTGAGAAATCGAGAATGTCGTTAATTAACACCAACAGGTTATTTCCACTCCCTTGGACTATCTCGGCATATTCTCGTTGTTCTTCGCTCAGACATGTTTCCAGAAGAATATCTGTCATGCCGATAATGCCGTTCATGGGAGTGCGGATTTCATGGCTCATGTTTGCCAAAAACGCACTTTTGGCACGATTTGCCGCATCAGCGTCGATACGGGCCTGCTCCACTGCCGTTTCGGCCTGTTTTCGGTCAGTGCTGTCTAATACGGTAGTAACAGCCCCGATTATTTCACCGTTACTATATTGTGGAAATGACCAGTATTCTGCCGGGAACGACGAACCATCCTTGCGCCAGAGGACTTCATCATCGGCATAACATCTCTCACCCAGCTGGAATGATTTGAAAAGCCTGCAGTTATGGACTGGAAAAGCCGTGCCGTCAGAACAAGTGTGACTAATCTGGTCATGCATGTTTTTACCAACCAGTTCCTCTGTTCGGGTATATCCGAATATGTCCAGGAAGGCCTTATTGCAGAATGTGCAGTTGCCGTTCGTGTCAACGCCATAGATGCCCTGAGCGGCTGAATCAAGAATCAGGCGAAGCATGTCACCCTGCTTTTTTGCTTCGTGGGACATTTCTTCGGCATGCTTTCTTGCTGCATCGAGATGTGCCGTACGCAGCTCAACCAGATGTTCCAGACTGTTTTTCTGTTGCTCAAGCTCGCTCCGTAGGCGATATAACTCGGCAAATATCCTCACTTTACTCTGCAAAAACAGCGGTTCTATGGGCTTTTCCAGATAATCGACCGCTCCGGCCTCATATCCTTTGAACTGATAATGGAGGTCTTTCAAACCTGCAGTAACAAATATGATCGGAATATGCCTGGTCTTGGCGTTGGCCCGCATCAGTTCTGCCGCCTCGAAACCGTCCATTTCCGGCATATGGGCATCCATAAGCACCAGGGCAAAATCTTGCTTGAGCGTCAAACGGAGCGCTTCATTACCGGATAATGCCCGGGTGAGCTGATATCCCTGGTTACTGAGAAGTCCCTCCAGAGAAAGCAGGTTTTCGGGACGATCGTCAACCATAAGTATAGGTATGCCGGGTATTATTATTTCCAAGTCATTTCACTCCTGAATTTTTCTTATAACGTTTCCGATATATCCGTGAACGTGGATGAATCTCTTCAAAGCGGTCTGATATCAGGCGCTGATCCAGACTCTCTTTTGTACCGAGGCAGAGAAAACCACCCTGTGTCAGGCTGTTGTCAAAAAGTTCCAGAACCCGCTCCTTGAGCGGTTGGTTGAAGTAAATCATAACATTGCGGCACAAAATCAGGTTCATCTCGCCAAAATCCGCGTCAATGGCCAGATTGTGAGCTGCAAAGACAATATTTTCCCGCAGCGTGGGGTTTAAAATGGCATGGCCATATCGGGCTGTGTAGTAATCGGAAAACGAAGCTTTACCTCCGGCTTGCTGATAGTTTTTGGTAAAAATCTGCATATCCTTAAGCGGATAAATCCCCTGCTGAGCTTTGCGGATCACCTCTTCGTTGATATCGGTGGCATAGATACGGAAGCGTCCCTTTAGCCCCTCTTCCAGAAGCAATATCGCCATAGAATAGGCCTCTTCCCCGGTGGCGCACCCGGCATGCCAGATTTTTACAAAGGGATAGGTTTTCAGGTGCGATACGACCTGTTTCCTGATTGTCTTAAAAAATGCCGGATCGCGGAACATCTCGGTAACATTTACCGTTATCCCCCGCAACAGCGTATCGAACAGGGCATGCTCCCGCAGCAGGTGAGACTGGGCAAGAGAGAGCGTGGCAAAACCGGAACCAATCAGCCACTGGGTCAACCGCCGCCGGAGTGAGGCTTCGGCGTAATCCCTGAAATCGTACCCGTACACCTGATAGATACCCTCCATCAGAAGTTTTATTTCAACGTCAATAAGTTTATCGTTCTTCATGCTACATCTTCATTGAATCTGCGACAGCCGACGAATACAGCCAGACCCGCAGCAGCGAGAACAGCTTCTCCATGTCCAGTGGTTTGGAAATGTAATCACTGGCCCCGGCTTTCAGGCACTCCTCACGGTCTCCCTTCATCGCCTTGGCGGTCAGCGCAATAATCGGCAAATCACGAAAGCGGGAATCCTTCCTGATGATGCGCATCGCCTCATAACCGTCCATTTCCGGCATCATGATATCCATCAGCACCAGATCGATATCAGGGTGCTCATCCAGTTTTTTCAATGCTTCGCGGCCGTTTTCTGCTTCTATAATGATAATATCCTTTTTCTCAAGAGCGCTGGAGAGGGAATAGATATTGCGCATGTCATCGTCTACGATGAGCACTTTTTTGCCCCCGAGCATCGCCTCTTGATCGAGAGCGGTTCGAATCATCCGCTGTTTGTCAGGATCAAGCGAAGTTTCCACCACGTGCAGGAACAACGTTACTTCATTCAAAAGCCGCTCCGGACTCTTGGCCCCCTTGATAATGACGCTCTTGGCATAGTGGTGCAGCCTGGCCTCGTCCTCGCGGGTCAGTTCCCGGCCGGTGTGAATAATGACCGGAATGCTGTGATTCGGGTTCAGTATTCTCAGCTCCTCCAGTAGTTCAAAAGCACCGATGTCCCCCAGTCCAAGATCAAGCACGATGCAGTCAAACTCCTCACCGGCAAGAAGCCTGGTTGCGTCGGCGCCGGATTCGGCAACAGTGATGGCGATATTCGGATCTTCAAGCAGTGCAACCATCGCCGTAACCTGAGTCGGATCATCTTCAACTATCAGCAGTTTTTTCACGGTCTTTTCTATGACGGTCTCGAGGGTACCGAACAATGTATCCAATTGTTCGCTGCTGACCGGCTTGGAGACAAAACCGACGGCTCCCATACCCATCGCCTTCTGCCGCTCTTCCAGACAGGTAATGAAATGAACCGGTATGTGCCGGGTTTTCGGGTTGTCCTTCAGAGTCCGCATAACCCCCCAGCCGTTGATATGAGGCAGCATGACATCCAGGATGATCGCGCTCGGCTGATGACGCTCGGCAAGGATTATGCCGCTCTCCCCTTCGGCTGCTACCAGCACCTGGAACCCCCTCCCACGCACCATATCGACAAGTACCCCTGCAGTGGTCAGGTCATCTTCGATAACCAGGATGCTCCGGCTCCCCTCCATAATAACGCCACGGTCATCAGGTAGCGGTGCCGGGTGAGGTTCAAGGTTTTTATCCACCGTCGGCATCGGTATATTTATCTCCCGGTTTTTTCGGTTAAATGCCGTTTTCGGAATTGCCTGACTCGCTTGCGCATCCGCATGCTGCTCTGTCTGACTGAGCGGCAGATAGAGCGTAAAGGTGCTCCCGGTACCCGGTTCGCTGACCAGGGCTATGTCGCCCCCCATGGAGCGGGCAAGCTGGAGTGAGATGGAAAGTCCGAGGCCGGTGCCGCCGTAGGTGCGACTGGTACTGCCGTCAGCCTGCTGGAAGGCGTTGAAGATGAGTGATTGTTTGTCAGGAGAAATACCGATACCGGTGTCGCTGACGGCAAAGGCCACGGCAGCGGATTTGAGAGGGTTCTCGGTTTGGCTTGGTGTGTAGGCGTGCAGTGCAACCGACCCTTTGCTGGTAAATTTGCAGGAGTTCGACAACAGGTTTTTCATAACCTGCAAGGCTCTCTGGCCGTCGGTAGTGATGGTTTCAGGGGCAGAGGCGTCGATGGTTACGGTAAAATCTATCCCCTTGTCCCTGGTTATCGGATTGAAGACCGTTTCAAGTTGCGCGCAGAGATCACGAACGGCCTCATTTTCAAAATGAAAATCCATATGACCCGATTCGATTTTTGAAATGTCGAGAATATCGTTGATCAGGTTAAGCAGATCCCGACCGGCACCGTTGATAGTTGCGGCAAACTCGACCTGTTTTGCGGTCAGGTTCCCCTCATTATTATCTTTAAGCAGGCTGGAAAGAATCATCAGGCTGTTCAAAGGGGTGCGCAGTTCATGGGACATATTGGCCAGAAAATCGGATTTATAGGTGCTGATCTGTTCCAAAGCTTCGGCTTTTTGCAGGATTTCCCGACTGGCCGCCTCAACTTCACGGTTTTTGGCACGAATCTCTTCACGTTGCTGTTCCAATGCCTGGGCCCGCTCTTCCAGCTCTTCATTGGTCTGCAGCAGCTCTTCCTGCTGGACGCGCAGCTCTTCGGTCTGGGACTGGGTCTCTTCCAACAGTCCGATTACCTGCTGACGCGATTTATTAACACTCACTGCTATGGCTATACCCTCCATCGACTGGTTCAAAAACAACAGCTCGTTGTCGCTGAAGATTTTAAAAGAGCCTAACTCCACGATGCCGATCAACACATCATCATGCATAAGCGGCAGCACTACGATATTTGCCGGTTCAGCCTCACCGAGCGCTGAGCTGATCGGGAGATAGTCGGGCGGTGCACAGTTCAGGCAGATCATCTTTCGCTCCTGCGCCGCCTGCCCGGCAAGGCCTTCTCCCAGGGCGATCTGGTTATTCAACCGTTTGCGCCGGGTAAAGGCATAGCTCGCCGAAATCTGTAACGCATTCTCCGCTTCATCATACAGATAGAAAACGCCGACCCCGGCGCCGAGATGTCCAGTCAAGAAGGTGAGCGCCTGTTCCGTCAGTTCGGCAGTACTCTTGTTCCCCCTCAGGATAGTGTTGAGATCGAACAGGCCGTTCTTGAACCAGTTTCGCAGCGTTTCTTCGGTACGGTACTGTTCCTGTTGCGTCCGATATGAACTCTCCTGTTCGCGGTTATGGCGCAGTGAACTGGTCATTGTGACAAAGGCCTGGTCGAGCTGATATTGAACCTCACTCATGTCGGCAATCGCTTGCAGCAGTACACCGGCTTCATCACTACTTATCCGGAGCCCGGTCATTTTAAACGGTTCGGCTACGACAACATCCTTGTTGAAATCACCACATGCAATCGCTTCGACCAAACGGGCTTTTTCCACACTCCCCTCATTCAGGTAACGGATCGCATCGTACACTGTGCGCAACGGATTGGTGATACTCCGGTTGATCTGCCACCCCATGATCACCGCCAGCAGTGAAGCACCAAAAGCCAACCCCAGCATGATTCTGCCGGTAGTATTGGCAATTGTTGTATTCTCGCCGGAGATACGTTCGGCGCTCTTCACCAGCGAAGTCTGCAGCGCTTCAATTGCAGCAATTTCATCTTTTTCAATAGAGCTGACGGTCTCCGAATGAATATACGCCCAGGCCTCGTCATCCTTGTTAAGTTTTGCAAGCTCAAAGATCCGGTTCACAGGCGCGCTAAAGTCACTGCGAGCCCGGGTTAACAGGTTAAACAGTTTCTTCGCCTCGGCATCAGACAGTGCCGACTCCAGTTGTTTACATTTATCATCAACGGCAGTGCGCCATTTTATGGTTTCCTTCTCATAATGTAGAATATCTTTCTGATCGTTAGCATAAATCATGTCCCGGAAATTGGTTCGCATCGTCTGGAACTCAAATGCAATCTCACCGATCTGCTCAACTGGCTTCACCGTTCGTTCATAAAGAAAAACATCGGCCGCGTCGATCTGATGGATCCGGTAATAGCCGAAGAATCCTATGAGTAAGGTAATCAGGATAACTGCGGCAAAACCGGTTAACAACTTGTGGCCGATTTTCATATTCGTGTAAAAATTCATCTGTTTCTCCCTGTGGATATTTTCAAGCCTACTTTATATGCACGTTATTAATATCTAAAACGGCGGATGGCGTCTGTCAGGTAAACACTACAGAAATGTTTTTTTATTATGCTGTGGATTAAAACGAATCTGCGGAAGTGGATATGGTCAAGGGTGTCGCGGGTGATCAACCAGAATATTTTACTGGTTTTAATCAGTGTTGTCCGGTTAGCTTCTTGCTTAACGTCAAAAGCGCCCCTCATCCGCCCAGTCGGGCACCTTCTCCCTGATGGAGAAGGAAAAATACGTACCCTCTACCACCGGGAGAGGGTGGCCGAAGGAGATAAGACAGGGTTTTAGGGCTTTTGCAATTTGCTAACCTGACAACGCTGGATCTAATCCGTCATTAAGGAAAAAAATGCAGGGGCGGCGACCGGCAACCTGATCATGAAGGTCGTTCCTTCACCGGGCTCACTTTTCAGGGTAATGTCTCCGCCATGTGCTTTTATGATGCCATAACTGATGCTCAGGCCCAGCCCCGTTCCCTTGCCAATATCCTTGGTGGTAAAAAATGGATCAAAAATACGATTAATTATTTCAGCCGGGATGCCGTGTCCCGTGTCGGCAACAGTTACCAGGACATGATCCAATTCGTGTACAGTGCAGACAGTGATACGCCCATGCCCTTCAATTGCATGCGCTGCATTCACCAGCAAATTTGCGATCACCTGGTTGATCTGCTGCGGGTTACAGACAACCACCGGAATACTGCCCAGTTGCAGGTCAAGCTTCGCAACATGCATGATTTCATTGCGGACAATATTTACCGTACTCTGCACACAGTGGTTCAGATCGGTCGCAATCATGCGGTCTTCGTCGCTGCGGGCAAAATCCTTCAGGTCTAAAACAATTTGCTTTATCCGTTCCCCCCCTTCCAGACATTCTGAGATCAGATTAGGAAGATCTTCCAGAATGTAGTGCATATCAAGGTGTTGACACATCTCTTCAATTTTTGCCCGCTGTTTTTCAGCACAGCCATCTATTAAAGTTTCTTCCATTGCGAACACGTATTGCTGAATCATGACAGCATATTTTCTAAGGGTACTCAGGTTGCTCAAAATAAAACTCATGGGATTGTTAATCTCATGGGCAACCCCCGCCGCCAGCTGGCCGATGGAGGCCAGTTTATCCTGATGGAGCATAATACTGTCTTTTTCGCGGTTTTTGCGCACCTCATCTTGCACCCTGTGCTCTAGCTCTTCGTTAAGCGCCACAAGTTGTAGCTGCTTGGCTTCCAGTTCAGAGGTACGCTCTTTGACAAGTGCCTCCAGTTGATCATGATGTCTTTTAAGCTCCAGGTGGTTTCGTATTCGTGCCCGCACCAGCGAAGGTGAAAACGGTTTCTGGATAAAATCAACCGCTCCCAGATCAAGTCCTTTTTGTTGTTCCGACTCTTTGGTAAGTCCGGAGACGAAAATAAGTGGAATGTGAGCAGTAAGGGGATTCTGCTTCAGCGTGGCGCAGACGTCGTAGCCACTCAAGCCGGGCATAACTATGTCCATCAGTATCAAATCAGGGGGGGAGCATCCACCAGCAAGTTGCAACGCCCGTTCACCATTAGTGGCGACGGTGATGGTGTATTCATTGCGCAACATCTCCATCAAAACAACAATATTCAGAGGAGTATCGTCAACAATCAGTATGGTGTGACGTGAATTATTCGGCATGACCGGCTCCATTTTCCATCAGTTTTTCTGATAGTTCGTTCAGGGTCAACCGGGCCGCATCAATGTCGAAGCAGGTTATCTGTTGCTGCAGCCGTGCGTACGATTGTTTCAGGCCGACGCTGCACAACTGAGCTTCCAAGCCGACTGCCAGATCGATAGCACGCACCATGTCAGTATCAAGGAGACTCGCCACTGTTTGAATCAGCGCCATCACACCTTCACTCCCGGCCGTACTGAAGCACAGTCCACTGTCGCTCGCTTCCGGCACAGCATTCCGGGCACCAAAGGCAACATCGAGGGAGCTGATAACACGCTCCAAAACAATCGAAAAATCGTTCAGGCTTGTTTCAATCTGACCGTGCACACTATTGGCAATTGATTCCTCCAACACATG
>CAIRND010000634.1 GCA_903879825.1 uncultured Geobacteraceae bacterium | reverse complement strand
GCAACCACCGGCATTATGCGGCTTTTAAATGACGAAGAACTGGCAGGAGTTATGGCCCATGAACTTGGTCATGTCAAAAACCGCGATATCCTTGTCTCCACTGTGGCAGCGACATTTGCCGGTGCAATCACCTATCTGGCGCATATGGCGCAATGGGGGGCTCTGTTTGGCGGCGGACGGAGTGACGATGAAGAAGGCGGCGGCATGTTCGGGCTGATTCTTATGGCGATTTTGGCGCCGATCGGGGCCATGCTGGTTCAAATGGCCATCTCCCGATCACGTGAATTTGGCGCTGATGCTGCGGGAGCACACATTTGCGGCGCCCCTTTATCTCTTGCCCGGGCACTACAAAAATTGGAAATGGGAAATCAGCAGATCCCCATGAACGCCAATGCCGCCACCGCGCACATGTTTATCGTCAACCCACTGACCGGCGGCGGAATGATGTCGCTTTTTTCAACACACCCACCAATCCCAGAACGTGTCAGCCGCCTGGAAACCATATCGAGGACTCATGATTATTAGACGCGCAGAAAAAGGCACCTCCACTGCAAACCCACGTCAAGCCGCATGTGAAACATTGCTGCGCATCAGGAAAGAGGGCGGATTTGCCGATCGCCTCATTGACAACGAACTTTCTCTCGGCGTTTTAAGCGGGCCGGATCGGGGACTGTATGCCGAACTGGTATTCGGGGTACTTCGACGCCAGGGGACTCTGGATCATATCCTCCAGCAGCTCCTTGAAAAGCCAATGATCGAGCTTGATCCACTGGCTCTGGTCATTTTACGGATCGGCCTTTACCAGCTTACCTGCCTTGACCGCATTCCCGAGTCAGCCGCTGTTAACGAATCGGTTAATCTGGCCAAGCTGATCACGCCCGGGACCAGTGGGCTGATCAATGCCGTTTTAAGAAATTATCTCCGTCGGCGGGAAACCATCAACTTCCCTGACATCAATATTAATCCGGTAGAAGCGATTGCAACCCGTCATTCTCAGCCGGCATGGCTTGTCGAACAGTGGCTCGAACAGCTTGGCGTCGCTGAAGCACAGCAACTTGCAGAAGCATCTTCACAGCAACCCCCGCTGACGCTGCGAGTCAACACACTCCGCACCGATCGCGAAGAAATGCTTCAGGAGTTTAAAAAATTGGGAATTGAGGCAACGCCCTGCCGGTTCTCTCCCGACGGCATCATGGTGGCAGGACGCCATATCATCAGTACCCTGCCCGGCTTTGATTCAGGACTGTTCGCTGTGCAGGATGAGGCATCGCAACTGGCCGGACTGCTGCTGGGCGCCAAGCCAGGCGAACGGATTTGGGATGCCTGCTGCGCCCCCGGCGGCAAAAGTTGTCATATTGCTCAACTGATGGATGATACCGGTGAATTGATTGCAACGGACATCTCGCGGTCCAAATTAACGCTCGTGCAGGAGAACATCCGGCGACTCGGCATCAACGCCGCTTCTACTGCCGTCGCCGACCTGCATCAGCCAGACACATTCCCTGAGGGTACTTTTGACCGCATCCTGCTGGACGCCCCCTGCTCCGGTCTGGGTGTCATCCGGCGTAACCCGGAGGCAAAGTGGCGTCTTTTCTCCGGCGACATAACCCGCCTGGCTGCCGTACAGAAAACCCTGCTAAAAAATGCTTCTGCTAAACTAAAACCGGGCGGGACGCTTCTCTATTCAACATGCTCAACGTCTGAGGCAGAAAATGAGCTGGTGGTTGAGGATTTTCTTTCGCACAATCCCGAGTTCGTGCTAGAAAATCTGAACGACTATTTTCCTGAATGGAGTGACCTGATCGCATTTTACGGCATGTTCAGGGTGTGGCCGCACCGTCACGGGATGGACGGTTTCTTCGCCGCACGGATCAGACGCGTAACCATTTAAAATATTTGAAATAAAACCTCTTCAGGAGTTTCCGCATGAAAAAAATTGCCCCATCTATCCTGTCCGCCGACTTTTCCCGCCTTGGTGATGAAATCCGTGCCGTCGAAGCGGCCGGTGCCGACTACATCCATATAGACGTGATGGATGGCCATTTTGTTCCCAATATTACAATCGGCCCACTGATTGTTGATGCCGTCCGCAAGATAACAACCCTGCCTCTTGATGTACATCTGATGATCGAGAACCCCGATCTCTATATCCCGGATTTCGCCGCAGCAGGTGCTGATATAATCGTCGTACATGCCGAAGCGACCAGTCACCTGCACCGCAGCATACAACTAATCAAGTCGCTTGGAAAAAAAGCCGGCGTTTCACTTAACCCGGCCACGCCGCT
>CAIRND010000633.1 GCA_903879825.1 uncultured Geobacteraceae bacterium | reverse complement strand
TGCAATTGTTCCAAACAGTTTAAGTAACAGAATGGAGAGATTCGCTTCCGTCAACTGGTAGTTAGCCATGGTTGATAAGACTTTGAACGTACTCTGCTTCAGACCGTCCATCATGAAACTGCCAAAGATGTAGAGGCTGACAATTCCCGTGAGTAGGGTAAGCGACGACGTCAGCATCTGGCTCATTGGCGGCGGACCGTCTTCGCGCGACTTATCAAGTTTTTTATCGGTTGGTTGTTCGGTTTTTGAGTGTTTATCAGAGTCTTCTGACGTAGGTCATCCCCCCTTTGCCATAAGCCGGTACAGTGTGGCTATTTGAGCGGAAAGATGCCCGAAGGAGACTTCGAGGACGTGAAAGAAAATCGTCAGGGTCATGCCGAGAATAACCAACCCCAATCCGATGTTGAGTGGCATGCTGATCATAAATATGTTCATCTGAGGAAAAGCACGGGCCATGATACCGAGCGCTACGGTGGTGAGAAGCAGGGCGACCATAACCGGTGCGGCCAGTCGGATGCCGATAACAAAAATATCCGCCGTGCGCATGACAAGAAAATTTACCAGTTCGCCGCTTAGATGCCAGCCCCCAAGCGGAATCACCTTAAAACTGTCCATGATCGCACGAATAAACAGGTGGTGGATATTGAGAGACAGGAATAGCAATGTTGCAAACAGTGTCTGAACAACCGACATAATCTGAGTTTGCGTACCTTGGGACGGGTCAATAATTGAAGAAATAGTCAGTCCCATCTGCATGCCGATAATCTGGCCGCTGAATTCAACCGCTGCAAAAATTATCTGGGTGATGAATGCCAACGTCAGGCCGATCATAACTTCACTGAACGCCAGCAGGGCAAGACTGAAAGCATCAGAGGGCATCTGGGGAAGTGCGACAGAGAGATTCGGAAAACAGACCAGCGCAACCATGAAAACGGTGACCGCCTTGATACGGAGCGGCATCCGACGGCCGCCGAAAACCGGAAGTGCGGCAAAGATACCGGCCACACGACTTAACACCAACATAAAAAATATGACTTCGCGGGGAGACGGAAAGGGAAGGAGGGGGAACATGTGAGGCTAACGCCTCATTATTGCGATAAACGAATAAATCTCACGGGTAAAGTCGCTCATGTAGCTCATCATCCAGGGGAAAAAGATGATCATGGCAACCATGACAGCAACTATTTTCGGGGCAAAAGCAAGCGTGGCTTCATTGATGGAGGTCACCGCCTGAAAGATACTGATAATCAGACCAATAATCAGGCTGGCAATCAGCAGCGGTGCAGCCAGTAGCAGCGTGACTTCAAAGCTGCGCCGCGCAAGTTGTACGACTAAATCGGGAGTCATGATGTATCACCTAACCAAAACTTTTTACGAGCGATCCGATTACCAATCCCCACCCATCAACAAGAACAAAGAGCAATATTTTGAACGGCAGAGAGATCATAACCGGGGGTAGCATCATCATACCCATCGACATCAGAACCGATGCCACCACCATATCAACTACGATAAAAGGGATATAGATTAGAAATCCAATCTGAAATGCTGTCCGTAGTTCAGATATCATGAAGGCCGGGATGATGGTCAGGGTTGGGATATCTTCAGCATTTTTTGGCCGCTGCAGCTTGGAAAGGCTCACAAATAGAGCAAGGTCCTTCTCTCTTGTCTGAGACAGCATAAAGGTACGAACCGGCTTAACGGCCCGCTCCATGGCTTGTTCCTGACTGATCTGCTGTGCCTTCCACGGCTGATAGGCTTCCTTGTTGATCTGCTGCCAGACCGGAGTCATAATGAAAAAGGTCAGAAACATTGACAAGGACAGAATAACCTGGTTGGAAGGAGCAGCCTGTGTACCCATCGCGGTGCGCAAAAATGAGAGCACTACCGAGATTCGTGTAAATGACGTGGTCATGATCAGCAAACCGGGTGCAAGTGACATAATCGTCAGCAGCAGGAAAATCTGAACGGTGACCGCAACATCATTTGGCTTGGTGGCGGTGCCAACCCCGATATTGAGAGAGGGTATCGCGATCGGCTCAGCATACACGACAACGCCGACCAACAGCAGCATAGCGGTTAGACTGAAAGTTACGGTACGTTTTGTAAGGAACCGACTGATCATAATTAATTTATCTCAAACGAGCCAGTAATGTGGCAAAACTGCTCTGTTCCGGTTTTTCTTCGACAACTTCGATCTCTTCCAGCATGTCAATCTGCTTAATAAAACTCAAACCAGCATCGCTGCTCGATAACAACAGATATTCGCCTCCCACCTCAACGAGGACTAGGGACTTTTTAGGGCCCAGATAGCGGGTCTCTACTACACGGATATGCTTTGAAAAGAGCTGCTGCCCGACCGGCAATCCCTTCATCAACTTGCTGGAGAAATGCCAGGTAATCAGAATAAGACCAACGACAAGGGCCAAAGCGGCAATCATTTGAAGAAGGCTTGCTAAAAAGCTAAACTCATGGCCGGAGTTCTCGGCAGCCGATGCGAGGGAGGGAAGCAAGAGTAGCAGTGCGGACACCGCACATTTCACAGAATTTTCTCCACCCGCTCATTTGGGCTGACGATATCCACGAGGCGAACACCGAACTTTTCGTTAACAACCACGGCTTCACCGCGGGCAACCAGCTTTGAGTTGACAAAAATATCCAGTGGTTCACCAGCCAGTTTGGTTAATTCAACAACCGCACCTTGGCTTAGTTGGAGAATATCCTTGACCAGCAGCTTTGTCCTCCCTAATTCGACCGTTACCTGCAGCGGAATATCGAGGATAAAATCGAGGTTTTTCTTGTCAAGTGTCGCGTCATTCGATTCAGGTGTGTCACTCACTACTGCCCCCTATTGCTGCAAATCTTGCTGATCTGAATCGCTTTATTGCCATGTTTGATACCGGGGACGCCAAAATACTTCGGAATCCCTTCCACTTTGACAACCATGTCGCTCGAACAGGCCTTATCAAGCATGATGGTGTCACCTGTGGCAAGATCCAGCAGTTCGCGCAGCGTGATGCTGGCATTTCCCATTTCAACCGTAGCCTCCATCGGCGCTTCCATCAGTTCCGAAGAAAGCCGGAATGACCACTGCGGATCAATCGCCAGCAGGTCAGACTGCATACCGGTTTTCAGTTTATCCCGAATCGGATCGATGGTCATGTACGGCACGGCAAACATCATATTGCCGGAGACATCATCAATCTGAATCTTGAGCGTCATCGTTACAATCTGATACTCGGGAGGTACAATGTTGACAAGACGCGGGTTCATTTCCATGCGTAACAGACTCATATGAGTCGCATATAGCGGCGCCCATGCTTTTTCCAGATCCTGCAGGGCATCGCCAACAATCTTCTCCATCAGTCTCAACTCAATCGAGGTGAACATGCGGTTTGCAAGAGGCACCTTCGCACTACCGGTACCTCCCAGAAGGCTATCTATCAAAGACAGCACCAGAGTACTGTCGAACGAGATCAGAGCG
>CAIRND010000632.1 GCA_903879825.1 uncultured Geobacteraceae bacterium | reverse complement strand
GGTGAGGTTCACAGATATTGGGTTATAAAAAGGGCCCACATCAACATGTGGGCCCTTCGCGTTCCAACAGATTCACCAGGTTACAGTGTCGATCAGGTTAAATCCTGAGCACCCTGGTAGATGATGTCAAACAGCTCCTGGATATTTTCCTCGGCAATGCAGGAAAAGGCGATGCGCAGATCGGTTTTATTAATGGAAATGGCACCGACTCCGTATTTGTCAAGCAGGTGGATGCGCAGCACTTCGGCATCGACGTTTTTCAGCTTCAGGCACATAAAGTAACCGGAGTTGAACGGGTAGTAATCCCAGGCCGTACCGTACTTGCCGCTGTTAAGAACTTGCTTGGTTTTCAGGGCGCGGCCCTTCATAACCTGGAATTTTTCTTCTTTCTGAGTCAGGAACTGGGGTGAACGCAGCGCTTCAATAACAAAGGTCTGGGAAGGGTGCGGGCAGTTTGAGATGCGAGCGCGGATGATGCCCATGGTTTTCTTCTCAAGGGCGGTCATTACCGCTGTATTTTCATTTTCGTTGCCATCAGCAAAGGTAATGAAACCGGTACGGAAACCCCAGACAAACTCCTCTTTGGTTGCCCCATCCAGTTTAACGGCAAGAACGCGCGGATGGCGATTGGCAAGTTTCCCGAACAGTGATTCCTTGAGGCTATCCTCGTAAAAGAGACCAAAGTAGGCATCATCAGCTATGACGACAATATTGCAACCAGCTTCAGCCACTTCCAGAATGGTTGCTACCAGAGCATCCCCTTCGGCAACGGTTGGAGTATAGCCACTGGGGTTGTTAGGGAAGTTAAGCAGAACAACCGCTTTGCCTTTTTCTGCAGCACTGCTCTTCAGAGTAGTCTTGAATGCGTCGACGTCATAGCAACCGGTTGCGGTGAAAGTTGGGTGTTTTTTCACGATTGCGCCGCTGCAGGTTCCAAAGGTCAGGTTGTAGTTACCCCAGAGCATATCAGGAAGAATCAGGTGATCCCCCTCGTCAATGAACAGGTCTGAAACGATGGAGAGACCGTGGGTCAGCGCGTTGGTGACGATAGGATTGCTGAAGTGTTTGCCCTGCTGACTTGGGTTTTCACGCAGCATCTTCTCCCGCCAGAGGGAGCGCAGTTCCGGCTTACCGGCTGGGGGGGCATAGGGATAAATATCCTTGGGATCAAAGGCGGACAGCTTGTCCTGAATACACTGCAGGAACATCGGTCCACCGTTCTCGGTGGCGATGCCGATTGTAGCATTGTATTTATGTGCCTTGTCCTTGGCTTCAGCCGACTGAGTCAGGATTCCCTTGGGAAAGAAAAGGTTCTTTCCGAGATCAGACAGCATTTCCAAAACGTGCGGGTTGTGTTGTGCAAGCAGATCGTTAAGTTCTTTAGCCAATGGGTTCATCATTTTCCTCCTGGAGTTTTTTTATAACTGGTCAAACGGATGCATAACGAAGTGAGTCTGCAACTTTTTTATAGAACAGCACCTGTCATTTTTTGTCAATAGTAAATAGCTTGTGCAGGGATTTCATCAGGGGCAGATGAGTGAGATGCAGGCAAACTGATTAACATATGAAGAAGCACGAACTTACTCACAACAACTTATAAATAATTATTCGACTTTATTCGAATACTACCGTATAAAGCTGTATAAATTTATATAAACAGGTGATCCAATGGACAAAATAAAGAACCCGTTTTCTCCGGGTGCAGGCTCACCGCCACCGGAACTGGCGGGTCGTGACGACATTCTGGAACAGGCTCATGTGCTGCTCGGTCGCGTTCGCCTGAAACGCCCGGAAAAAAGCATATTGATGACGGGACTACGTGGTGTCGGCAAGACGGTACTGCTCAACGAAATTGAACGAATGGCAATTGCGGACGGCTATCGCACCATTCTTGTGGAAGCCCACGAGAATAAACCACTCGCTTTACTGCTTGTACCGCACTTGCGCCGTATCCTGTTTGATCTCGATAGAATTGCCGGAGCTGGAGATAAAGCTCGCCGCGGCCTTGCGGTGCTTAAAAGTTTCATCGGTGGAATAAAGATAAGTTTAGGTGATGTGGAGTTTGGACTGGACACCGATCCGGAAAAGGGAGCCGCTGACAGCGGTGACCTGGAAATAGACCTCCCCAATCTTTTTGTCGCCGTAGCCGAAGCAGCGGAAGAGCGCCACGCATCGGTAGCCATCTTAATCGATGAAATTCAGTATCTTAATACATCCGAATTGAGCGCTCTGATAATGGCCATGCATAAAATGCAACAGCGCCAACTTCCTCTGGTTTTGGTCGGTGCAGGTCTGCCGATCCTGCCCGGTTTGGCAGGTGACTCAAAGTCATACGCCGAACGCCTTTTCAGCTTCCCCGATATCGGAGCTCTTGCAGAACCTGAAGCGGCAAGGGCTCTCAAAGATCCGGTTACAGCAGCAGGAGAGGTTTTTGAAGATGTGGCTATTGGCGAAATTTACCGACTGACGCAAGGTTATCCCTATTTCCTCCAAGAATGGGGCTATCAATCATGGAACCATGCTGCCTCATCTCCAATAACCCTCCAAATAGTTCAGGAAACAACCGCGCTTGTTGCAAGTCGTCTCGATGAAAACTTTTTCCGGGTGCGTTTTAACCGCCTTACCCCACGCGAAAAGATGTATCTGCGAGCAATGGCCGAATTGGGAGGTGGCCCGTACCGAACGGCCGATATAGCAGATTTTCTTGGCGTAAAAATAACAACTCTTGGCCCAGTGCGGGCAAGCCTTATCAAGAAAGGGATGATTTACAGCCCTTCGCACGGAGACATGGCTTTTACTGTGCCGCTATTCGATCAATTCATGCTCCGTGCCATACCTGAATTTGAGGCCAAGTCAACAAGCGTGATGTGATGCGGATATTTGGTGGTTGATAAAGTTTATCGAATTTCCCGTGTGGACAATATCCAGTTGACATGCATAGTGATGCGCATCACTATGCGTATATTAGTTCCAAAGGAGGTTATCTATGCAACCCACCTATAATGTAAAAGCAGCACGGCGTCCAGTAAACCTGACCGCGAATAGCGATCTGATAGACCGTGTACGCAGTGAAAAAGGAAACCTTTCCGCGCTGCTTGAACAATCTATGGTTACGTTTCTTGCTGAATGTGAGCTCATGCGCTGGAAAGAAGAGAATCAAGCGTCATTTAGTTCATATAACCGCATGATCGAAGAGCGCGGCACATTATCAGATGACATCGGTGCAGGTCTGTAATGGCACAGTTTGATGTTTATAAAAACCCTGGTTCACGCACCAGCAAACAAGCACCATATCTGGTAGAAATCCAGGGGCGCTTTGTAGATATTCTGGCTACATGCGTTGTCATACCTTTGGTGTCTAAAGAGTTTTTTTCCGGTGCAACTGTTCTTAATCCGGTCATTCTTGTTAATGGAGTGGGATACCTGCTGTCAACCGCTGAAATAACTGCGGTGTTAAGAAGCATACTCGGGCAGCCTGTCACTTCAGCCCAGCCGCATCGTTCGGAAATAACAGCTGCGATTGACCGATTATTATTGTGAGATAGTGAAGTGCCTATTAAAACCCTGCTATTTCCGAACAAATATCTCTTTCGCCAGATTGGAATCTATAGCAAATTCTGAATATCCGACCCGAAAAATGTAGGATGGGTACGCTTGCGTTAACACAATGCGATTACCGGGCAGTACACCCATTGCCATCAGTTTTTGCATTTTCTTATTATCATCGGTCTGGATATAGGCGATCTCCCCCTCCTGCCCCGATTTGAATTCTGTCAGCGGAACCACCCCCAAATCGCCGTCAGCACGTGCCTGATGGCAGCATTCTCCGGGGGGGATCGGCTTGCCGTGCGGGCAGGTTGTCGGATGATTGAGCATGGTGCAGATTTTAACGTCCACCCCTTCGTTCAACAGATGCTCAAACTGACATGCCTTAAAATCACCATCTTCGCCCCGAATATTGAGTACGTCCATCATCAGCCGTTCTGCCAGGCGATGGCGACGGATGGTCATACGCCCTTCATCCCGCCCCTCTGGCCTGAAATAGACCATCCCCTGCCGGATTTCTATTAACGCCCGGTCGGTAAGCTCACGATAGGCAGGATCATCAAGAGAAAATCCAGCGATCTGAGGATCCAGAGCCGACTGATGTTTTTCTTCAACCGCGATCCACAACGCTTCCAGTATTTCTTCTGCATTATCGGACAACTTCATTTTGATTCTCCTTTACTTATCGGTATTATGGCTGAATATGGATCTGATTGTCTTGAAAAATTGTGGTTCAATCGGATTTTTATAGTTACAGCGCGGGCAGTGAATTGAGTGACAACCGCCGGGACAGCCGCCGCACCCTTTTTTGCCCTCTTCTTCAGCAAATTCATGTTCACAAAACCCGCATTTCATCCTGATTAACCTCAGAGGGGTAACTCTTGTATTTGCCCTGTATGCCCAGACTGCAACGACTGGCGATTCAACCAACCTACAAAATCGCAGTCACCAACAAAAACTTGTTCAACAAATAACCGCTGCCAAAAGCCAGCAGACTGACAAAAAGCCCAATTCCCCCCGCCACTTTCCAGCCACGTTCTTTTTTCATAACAAGAAACTGGGCAACACAGGGGATAAACAGCGTCAGCGTAACGGCAGCAACGGTCAACTGACGGGCATCCAGCAACCCCTGGGTTTGCAGGTCATACAAGCCTGCAGCGCCATAGTCCCGCCGGAAAAAGCCGAAGATAAAGGCCACTGCCGCTTCCTTTGGAAGACCGATGGCGGCCATAACGGGAGTCATGGCATTTACCGCCGTGCCAAAAAATCCGGTCACCTTGCCAAGCCAGAGCAGCACCGAGGCAATGACAAACAGCGGCAGAATTTCGAGGAAGTACCACTGCATGCGGGTATAGGTTTTTGTCACAACATTCGACAACTGCGGCAGACGCATGGGAGGCAGTTCCATGTAGAACATAGGAGCTTCACCCGGCATCACACGCGCTGCCAGCAGACCGACCACAACGAAGATAAGCAGCAGACAGACGCTCCAGACCGCCAGAGCCCCCGGCGCTTTGGCGAGCAGGGCTATAATTACACCTAACTGAGCCGAGCATGGTATAGCCAGAGCGAGAAGGAGTGTCGCAATGATACGCTCCCGGACGGTTTCCAGCGTGCGGGTGACCATCGTAGCCATTGTGTCGCAGCCAAATCCCAACACCATCGGGATAACGGCACGACCGGTCAAGCCGAAGTACTTGAACAAGCGGTCAACCAGTAGCGCCAGACGGGGGAAATAGCCGGTATCTTCAAGAAAAGAGAAGAAGATAAAAAACGTTGCCACGATCGGCAGAATAATCCCGACAGCATAACGAAAACCGAGGGTGATGATGCCGTATTCTCCGACGAACAGCTCCTGAATAATTTCCCAGGGAATCAGCCCCTTAACCGCCGTAACCATCCAGGGGTTTATTCTCTCAACGAAAATTTGTTTTTCAAGCAGATCGACAACCGTACCGGCACCAAATTCACCAACAAATTTATAAAGACCAAAATAGAGTACCACCAGCAGCATCGGGATACCGGTCAGCGGCCGCACCGACCAGTTTGAAAG
>CAIRND010000631.1 GCA_903879825.1 uncultured Geobacteraceae bacterium | reverse complement strand
TTTTGATAATGTTCTTGAACCGGATTTGACATGCCGCACTGTAGCAGGAAGTTGCACCGCTTTCAACTGCGACAAAGGACGAGCCCTTCGTAAAAGAACAAAGGGCTCGTAATGAACGTTTCATGTACAGTTTTTATTTACTGATCCTGAAACTATTTACTGATCCTGAAACTATTTACTGATCGTGGACTCTTCAACAATAGCGGTGTACTTGTAACCACCGCCAAAGTCCTTATCTTTGGCAAGGATTCCGCTCACCGTTACGACGTCACCCACATCAGCCATACTTTTTGAAGTACAGACAAGGTTATGATTTTTCTTGGCCTGGTTACCGGTTCCGTCCTGAATGTGAATCCAGTTTTTACCCATAATCCCGGAAGACACCTTGACGACCTTACCTCTGACGACAACTTTCTTTTTGTTCAGCTTGGCGCTGTCAGTAAAAATTTCCTGAACGGTATGCGCATTCGCTCCCGTTGCTTTCGGCACAGATATCTTACCATCTTTAACCGCAGCAGCCGCTTTGCTCCCACCGGAGGTACCTTTGTCTTTATCTTTTACTGATGCAGGCGATGCACTGGCGGATGGATTGACAGAGACAACGCCATCGGCAAAAAGAATCTTGTCAAAAGTACGTTTCAGGCTTTTACTTTCAAAGTTTGACATCTCCACGCCGCCCTTAAAGGTAACCGGAGAACCGACGGTAACTGGAGTAGAGGCAACGGCAACCCACACGCTCTCTCCATTTTTTTTCTGAATATACACGTACGTATAGCCACCACTATCCATGGTCTGCAAAACTTTGCCGGAAAGCTGTTCGGCTTCGGCTTGCGGAGCGACTGCAGCAGCTTTAACCGGCGCAGCAGGTGTGGTTGCGGCAGCAGGCGCTGCTGCTTTATCAGGCGAAGCCATCGTGGTTGTAATGGAAGATAATGCGATTACACAGGAAAGTGACATAATAAGACTTTTTTTCATAAATTCCCCTTTTTGTATATACCAACAGTGTTGCTGATACTATCATATCTCCACACGCTCGGCACTCAATTTTTACGGAAAAAGGAGCACATTTGTTCAACCGACTCTACATTCACGTGCCATTCTGTATTGAAAAATGTCACTATTGTGCCTTTATCTCCCGCACTCCACAGAAGAACGAGATAGACGAGTACCCCGCTCTCCTGCTGCGTGAATTACAACTCTCCCCCCATGATATTCGCCCGCTTGCTTCTATCTATTTCGGCGGTGGCACCCCCTCGTTACTGAAACCGAAGCAGCTTGCAACTTTACTTGAGGGCATAGACACTCTGGCGACCATACAGGCAGATGCAGAAATAACTCTGGAAGCAAATCCGGGTACGGTAGATCTAAATTCGCTGAAGGAGTTCAGAAATGCCGGTATCAACCGGATTTCTCTCGGGATACAGTCATTCGATGATCGTTTTCTGAACCGCCTGGGAAGAATTCATTCGGCGCAACAATCTCGCCAGGCTTTTCAGGATATACGTGAAGCTGGATTCAATAATGTCAGTATAGATTTGATCCATTCTCTCCCCGGACAGGACCTTGATCAGTGGCGAACGGAGCTACAGCACGCTATCGAACTCTGCCCGGAGCATATTTCCATCTATGGCCTGACGGTGGAGGAAGGCACCCCTTTTGCCCATATCTATCCATCAAACAGCCCGGAGTTGGTTGACGAGGATATCTCGGCGGATATGTTTGAACTGGCGGATGAACTTCTGGCGGCCGCCGGATTTGACCATTATGAAATTGCCAATTATGCCCGTCCTGGATTCAGCTCCCAACATAACAGCGGCTATTGGAAACGTGATGGCTACCGGGGACTTGGCGTTGCGGCTCATTCCTTTATGCGGGACGAGTACGGTGTGCGCTTCAGCAATCCAGATTCACTGACACACTATCAACACTCTGTTCTGTCCGGGCTGCTGGAGAGGATCGACGAACACCGCTTAACAGAGAGTGATGCCGTGGCAGAATACCTGTTTTTGGGATTACGGTTATCGGAGGGAATAAGCCTTACCGCTTTTGAAGGTGAATTTGGAAAATCATTGGAATCTGTCTACGGTTCGGTGCCTTCGGACCTTATCTCGCTGGGGCTTCTTCAGCATAATGGGAGTGTCCTTTCTCTGACAGGAAGAGGAATGTTACTATCAAATCAGGTCTTTTCACGGTTTTTGTAATATCCTAAACGGCTGAACCGTAAAACCGCCACTTGTCAGTATAGCTTCCAAATGGTATGGTGGGCCGCACTCATCCTCAAAAAGAGGACAACTACTTGATTGAAAGGGAGAACGGAATGAAGAAACGTATCGTTTTGGCAGCAGTTGTTGTATGTGTCAGCATGATGTCAGCAGCAGCTTTCGCTGCAGGAGACGCGGGAGAAGCAGTTTTCAAGGCAAAATGTGCTTCCTGCCACCCTGATGGTGGTAACATCATGAAACCAAAAGCGACACTCAAAGGCATTAAAGATTCAAAGAAGATCATCAAGCAGGTTCGTAAGGGTGGTGGCGGCATGCCTGCTTTCGACGCCAAGGCTGTTTCCGATGCCGACGCTAAACTGCTGGCCGACTATATCATAAAAACCTTCAAGAAGTAGTTGCATACCGGGGAGATGGCGAAACATCTCCCCGGTTATCGTAATTAATGGGACTGATCCTGCCAAAGCTTCTACCCCTCAGACTCATCTTTTCTTGACTCGTTTCATGAAATCCGCCCTTTCCAATTCATCACTTATTCCGGGTATGCAAACAATCAAAGGTATGATAATGAATCGTACAATCAAGATCATAATTGCTGCAGCGATCATAATCATTGGAGCGATGGATGCCATGGCGACAGAAGAGGCACTCTATAAAGTTGTAAAAACAAGCGGCTCATTCGAGATCCGGGATTATGCCTCCAACCTCCTCGCCGAAACGATCGTGGATGGAGACCTTGAAGGGGCTGGCAGCAAGGCATTCCGCACATTATTTCGCTACATTTCCGGCAATAATCGACCACGGAGTACCGTGGCGGTAACGTCTCCCGCATCCAAAGAAGCTCAGGGAGAGAAAATATCCATGACCGCTCCCGTACTTCAGCACGGCGTTCAGGAGAGGTGGGTAGTAAGCTTCACGATGCCAGCCACCTCCACGTTGCAAACCCTCCCGGACCCAGACGATCCGAAGATTACGCTGCGCCAGGTTCCAGCCCGCCGAATGGCATCGGTGCGCTACTCCGGCTTATGGAGCGAAAAAAGCTATCTTCAGCACAAGCGGGAACTGGAATCGTGGGTACACAAAATGGGCTTTACCATTTCAGGCGCACCTGTGTGGGCCCGCTATAACGCACCTTTTACCCCGTGGTTCCTGCGTCGCAACGAGATATTACTCCCAATAGCGGCAGGTGATGACACCAAGGTTCAATCAAAATAAATTATTTCCGGCACAACAAGCGAGGAACAATGAAAACAGCAATTTTAATGATGGCTCACGGCAGCCGTATTTCTGAAGCCAACGATGCAGCCCGTGAGGTTGCGGTAATGGTTCAGGAAATGACCGGTTTTGAGATCGTCGAGGTATCTTTTCGAGAGCTGCATGAACCAAATATTCAGCAGGGGATTGATACCTGTGTCACCCGTGGCGCTGAGCGCATCCTGCTTATGCCGTATTTCCTTTTCATGGGCGCTCATGTCCAGCATGATCTGCCTGAAGAGATCGAAGAAGCCCAGAAACGCCATCCTGGATTGGTTATGGAGATGGGGGGGCATTTGGGAGTGCACCGCAAGCTGGCGGAGATCGAAACGGAACGGATTGGCGAATCACTTGAAAGACTGGGGTGGAACTGATGGACTCATTGAGCATGAAACCTGAAGAGATCGAAGTTGAATCGTTTCGTATCATCGACACCGAAGCGGGCGATCATGGCTGGCCCTCTTCGGAATGGCAGATTGTGCGCCGGGCAATACATACCAGCGCTGATTTTGAATATGCCCAATCACTGGTGTTCTCAGACGACGCCGTTGAAAAGGCGATTGCTGCGCTCAAGAGTGGTGCCGGTATTGTCACTGATACGAACATGGCCCTGTCAGGGATTAGCAAGCCGCGCCTCACACAATGGGGATGTCCGGTAACTTGTCACGTCGCAGATACAGATGTCGCCCAAAACGCCACGGCCGAAGGCATAACCCGCTCCATTGCCGCCATGCGCAAAGCCGTCGCCAATCCAAAGAATCGTATATTTGTTATTGGTAATGCTCCGACCGCTCTGTTTGAACTACTGCGTTTGGTTGAAACCGGAGCAGCACACCCAGCCCTCATCATCGGCCTGCCGGTCGGCTTTGTGGGAGCTGAGGAAAGTAAAAATGCACTGGCCGCCGGCGGTCATGATATCCCGTTCATAACCAATATCGGACGCAAGGGTGGCTCCAATGTGGCTGCTGCTGTGGTTAATGCGTTATCCATACTGGCAGCTGCGTAGTGTTACATGCCATCCCGTCACCCTCTTCCACACCGCTTCGATCTGGCTATACAACCGGTTCATGTTCGGCGGCAGCGGCGAAAGGTGCCGCTCAGATGTTGGCCAGCCAGCAACAGGTTGACGAGGTCACCATTGTGTTACCTGGCGGTATCTGCGCAACATTCGTGCTACAGGGACAGACATTTACAGAAGAGTATGCAGCATGCTTCGTAATCAAGGATGCCGGAGATGATCCGGATATTACCAACGGGGCGGAAATTCATGCACGTGTTGAGCGTACACCCTTTGATTCGGCTCAGATAGCAGCGGACAGTCAAGGAGAAATAATCCTCATCGGCGGCATCGGCATCGGCACAGTCACCAAGCCGGGTCTGGCTATTGCGCCGGGCGAATGGGCTATAAATCCGGTACCACGCACAATGATAGAGCAATCGGTTCGTTCGGTTTTTTCATCCTTCCCCCCTCACCTGTCACCCATAACTCTTACGGTTGAAATCTCTATCCCCGACGGAGAAGCACGCGCCACAAAAACTCTCAATGCCCGGCTGGGAATCATCGGCGGACTTTCGATTTTAGGCACCACCGGCATAGTTCGCCCCATATCAGCCAAGGCCTGGACTGATACCATTGATGCCGCTCTTGATGTTGCCAAAGCCTGCGGCTGTCGCACGGTCGTCCTTTCCACCGGCCGCAGCAGCGAGATGGCAGCACAGAAGTTTTTAGACGAACAGACAACAGGCGCCGGGAGACAGACACACGTTAGCGACTCATCTGCAAGTCCGCACTCTGCACAGGCGCCGCTCTCCGAAGAGGCCTACATTATGATGGGCGATCACGTCGCCTACGCCCTGCAAGCCTGCATGATGCGCGGTTTTGATCAGCCGATCATCGCCTGCCAATTTGCCAAGTTGCTCAAAATAGCCTGTGGCTATGAAAACACGCACGCTGCGGCCTCCGAACTGG
>CAIRND010000630.1 GCA_903879825.1 uncultured Geobacteraceae bacterium | reverse complement strand
CGGTCCGAAGTTGGTATAGAGATACCCGTAGCCGATGTGCCCCAGAGTCGTGCCGCCACGGAAGGCATTACCCGGAACGGTACCGGAGGTCAGCAGAGTCATGTCATTGAGGATGTTTTTACCCTGGTACAGGTTGAGGGCACGACCGGCCAGCAGCTCGCCGTAGGATCCTTTGGCGGTGTAAAAGAATTCACGGAAATCAATGCTTGGGCTTGTTTCGAAGCGCGTTTCAGATTTGTTCTGAATGTTCGGGTAAATGCCAACGCGAACATTGGATTCTACGCCATTGGTGGTCGGTGCCTTGACATTGAAAGCAACAACCGACGGCAGCAGGCCGACACCGACGCCAAAGCGCTGATCCTGTGTCGTCTCGGTACCGCCGACACTGAGCAAGCTCAGAGCGTGACTCCGAGTACCAATATCGGCCGGTTTTGGAGTTGTTGTCGCGTAGGTGGCGAACACATCCACAATACCATCCGTGCTGAATTCCCAGCCATTTGAACCACCAACGACGACGACTGCGCGCGCCGGGGTACTGGCTACCAACGATGCTGCTACAAAGAGTCCGACTGTGATTACTACTTTTTTCATCATAACTGTTCTCTCCTCTTCCATTAAATTTAGTTCCTCACGCTCGAAACTTCATTGCACGATGAAACATCACAATTCCTGCACCTAATTTTCTGTTCAGGCATTCACGCTGAACTCGCATCACCAACTCCTTTCTTCTGGATTTTGTACTTCATAAAATAGTCATGTTTTGAGTCCCCACTCACCATGTGATGTTTCCATGGCTACCTATCGCTTGTGCAACCGCAGTGCCAAAAATAAAACATTGGTTTTATTGTTAAATATTAGCGTGTTACATGAAACACCTCGATCAAGTCTTGTGCAGTGTACTGTGTGTAGAAATGCGTCATATTTTCTAACATGCCGTAATCATTGTATGATACAGTAATGAGGAAGAGTTCTACACCGTGGAGAATTGTCCCATAAGCTGGGTGCCTAACGTTAAAGGGACCGTACAGACGGCAGGAATTAAAAAAATGGACGGAATCGACAGACAGAACAAAAAAGATAGAACCAGGTTTTGCATTCGGCACGAGCATTGCTTATGCTTTAATACATCACCACGTTGATTCCCCACGTCAATGTGGAGTGCGAGAGGTTAATTCGCCACGAAAGGCCGGTAATGGAAAAACATCAGGACAACACATTGCATAATTATAAATTCGAGGTGCCTGAAATAATTTTCGGCAGAGGGATGCTGAGCCAGGTGGGCGCGTGCGCTCGCAGACTTGGGGGAAAAAAGATCTTTCTGGTCAGCGACAAGGGACTTTTTCAAGCCGGCTGGGTTGGCGTGGCCATGCGAAGCCTTCTCGATGCGGGACTTGAGTTTATCTATTATGACGGAATAACCCCAAACCCCAAGGACCACGAAGTCGAGGATGGCGTTAAAGAATATCTGCGTCATGGTGCCGACGTCATTGTCGGGCTTGGTGGCGGCAGCTCTATGGATGCGGCCAAGGCGATCGCCATCCTTGTTTCCAACGGAGGCAGGATCAGCGACTTTGAAGGTCCGGACAGGATTATTTGCCCCCTTCCGCCGCTCGTGCTCTGCCCGACCACCTGCGGCACCGGTTCGGATGTTTCACAATTCGCCATTATAAGTGACACCACACATCTGCGTAAAATCTGTATCATGAGCCGCTGCGTCGCCCCTGACATCAGCCTGACCGACCCGGACACCCTCGCAACCCTTCCGGATGAGTTTGTCGGCACCACTGCCACCGACGCCTTAAGCCATGCGATGGAGGCGTTCTTTTCCATCGCTTCCACGACCCTCACCGATGTCCATGCCATCAAGGCACTGCGCCTTCTGACCGGCAGCCTTGCCAATGCGGTCCATGAACGCAGACCGGATGACCTCGAAAATCTGGCGCGGGCCAGCCTGCATGCCGGAATGGCTTTTTCCAATTCAATGCTTGGCATCGTCCATGCGCTGGCTCACCCGATTGGCGGCCTCTATGATGCCAACCATGGCAGTATCAATGCCATTTTGCTGCCGGAGGTAATCCGCTATGACATTCCGGTCGTTACCGAAAAACTTCAGGAACTTGCCTGGGGTCTCGGGCACCGGGCCAGCGGCAATATCAGTAACGCCAGTGAAATGATTCAGGAGACACTCGACTCGCTGCTCGAAACCAGCGGAGCCCCGCGCAGCCTGCGCAGCATCGGCGTACTGCGCAAAGACCTCCCGGAGCTGGCGCGCCAGGCACTCAAAGATGTCTGCATAGTGACCTCCCCGCGTGAAGCCGACGAAGAGGATCTGCTGCGTATCCTGGAAAGGGCGTACTGATGGAAAAAATCGCCATTCGAACAAAAATAGACGAATCATCACTTGAGCGGCTGCTTGGGCTGGACAGCTCCAAAATTGGTTTCTATGCCGAGGTTAAGCAGAAGATTTATGAGCTGGAGGCGGCAAATCTGGGGCTGCGCAGTAAAAGCAGCGAACTTCAGGCAATGTTTGACTCCATCAGTGATGGCGTAGTTGTCTATGACAACAGAGGCATAGTGCAGCATCGCAACCACATCTGTCCCCGTTATTTTCCGCAGCAGACGCTCCCCGGCAGCTCATGCAGTGAACTTTTCCACACCGGCTTACGATCATCGCCGCTTGAGTGTCCGGTGGGGCGGGCCCTTGCCGGTGAACGGGTCGAGCTGTCGATTGTTTCGCAACCTGTTTCAGGCAAAACCCGCTACTTTGATGTTACTGCAACGCCAATCGAGGGAAATAAGGGCATGAAGAATCGGGCGCTCGTTTTTTTGCGAGACGTGACAGAAAAACGCCAGCAGGAACTGAACCTGATGCAGTCGGAAAAGCTCTCCAGCATCGGCGTTCTGGCGGCGGGGGTCGCCCACGAGATAAATAACCCGCTTTCCTCGGTAGCGGGCTATGCCGAAGCGCTGCTCCGACGCTTCAACGATGAGCAAACGCTGGCCGAAGATCCACGCTTTGATGTTTTCCCCAAATATCTGCAGGTTATCATCCGTGAGTCGTATCGCTGCAAGGGCATCATTGACAGCTTGCTCTCATTCAGCCGCAAGTCGGATGGTTCTTTCAGCAGCATAAATCTTAACGAAATCCTTCGTGAGGTTTTAGAGCTGGTGCGGCATAAATCGCGCTATGAAAAAGTCGATATCCAGCTAAGCCTGCAGGAAGACCTTCCTGACGTCCTCGGCGACCCGTCCGGCTTGCGCCAGATATGCATGAACCTGCTGATGAACGCTCATCAGGCGATCCACGGCTCCGGAGTTGTTGAAATTTCAACCAGCACACACGGGCCCACGGTACTGTTTCAGATCAGGGATACCGGTTGTGGTATCTCTAAAGATGACATCGACCAGATTTGGGACCCGTTTTTCACCACCAAGGAGGTCGGGCAGGGCCTTGGCCTCGGGCTTGCCGTCACCTACAACATCGTAAAACGCCATGGGGGCGATATCACGGTAGAAAGCCAGCAAGGCACAGGATCAAAATTCACGGTAAGGATGCCGGTATGTCAAAAATAGTTCGCAATGATACAAAAGTTTTGATCGTCGAGGATGATAAATCTCTCCGGGAATTACTGCAGATGGAACTGTCACGTTCCGGATATAAGGTAACGGTTACTGCCAGTGGTGAAGAGGGCCTGGTCGCGTATCAGGAAGAGATTTTTAACGTGGTACTCCAGGATGTCCGCATGCCGGGAATGGACGGAGTTGAAGCTCTCAAGCTGATGCGGGCCGAATCAAACATACCGGAAATAATCATGTTCACCGGCCACGGCACGATCGAAACTGCGGTGGAATGCATCAAGCATGGCGCCTATGATTATCTGACCAAGCCGATCAAGCTTGATGAGCTGGAAATGCTGATCGACAAGGCGTGTGAAAAGAACCGTTTGCGCCTGGAAAATATCAATCTCAAAAAAGAGATAAAACGTTTTGAAAATCACCGTATCGTCGGCAAAAGCCAGGCGATTCAAAAAGTGCTGGATACGGTTCAACGCTGGGGCAGCACCGATGAGCACGTGCTTGTCAGCGGGGAGAGTGGTACCGGCAAGGAGCTGATTGCCCGGGCAGTACATGATGCCAGTCGCCGCGTAAGCAAGCCGTTTGTCACGGTAAACTGCGGCAGGTTTGATGCAAATACCGCAGAGAGCGAGCTGTTCGGCCATATGCAGGGCGCCTATACCGGAGCTAACAAAGGCAGGGCGGGGCTGTTTGAACTGGCTGATACCGGGACGCTGTTTATGGACGAAGTTTCTGAAATGCCCCTCGACGTTCAGGTCAAGCTCCTCCGTATCCTTGAAACCAGCACCTTCCGCCGCATGGGGGGCAACCACGATATCCGTGTTAATGTTCGCTTTGTCTTTGCCTCCAACAAGATTCTGTCCGACTGTGTCAATCGCGGTGAATTCAGAGAAGACCTGTACCACCGCATTAACCTGCTGCCGATTCCCGTCCCCCCATTACGGCAGCGACCCGACGACATCGTTCCGCTCGCCTGGTTTTTCATCCAGCAGTGCAATGAAAATGATGCGCGCAGCTGGGAAATCACCGATGAGGCGATGGCGTCGCTCTGCGCATATCAGTGGCCGGGAAACGTCAGGGAGCTGCGCAACACCATTCGCAGAGCCTGTATTCTCGCCAACGAACCGATTATCACCCCGGACCTGTTTCCGTTTGCACCTCAAAAAGCCGTGTACTCATCACCGACGGCAAGCGCTCCCCGGATTGAGAGTTCACCCTTTAGCGCCTCACCTCTCTGGGTTGTTGAAAGGGAGCATATTCAGAAGGTTCTTGAGCTGGTGGAGCAAAACAAAAGTCAGGCGGCCAAACTGCTCGAAATAGACCGCAAGACTCTGTACAGCAAACTGGAACGCTACGGCCTGGAAGCGTGAGGAGTAAGGGGGCAAGTACTGTTGCTTTTCGCTACACCATACAATAGCCATGCTGGGGACAAAATACCCAGTGTGGCGTTTTTCCACACCACCCCAGAACAAATCAAAAAAGACACTTCAACCACAGAGTCACAGAGAACATAGAGAAAATATTGAATGTTTTAAAAACTGGGTTCCTCCAACAAGTAAAAGCCAGGTAGTATTGTATCAACTATACGGTGTGGGATATAAAAAGTTTTTCTCTGTGATCTCAGTGACTCTGTGGTGAGGTTTACAGAATTTAGATTTAACTGTTGTTTAGGATTCATCGCATGAAACTTACAGAAGCTCTCCATCACCTGTATCTGGCTGGCGTACGGCCTCCTAAAACATTGACACTCGCCATTACCGGGGCCTGCAATCTTAGCTGTCGTCATTGTTGGGTCAGTGCGGGAGAAGCATCATCCTCTCCGCATGTGCCGCTGGCAACAGTGCTTCGGCTTATCGGGGAATGTGCAGCTCTCGGCGTGACCGGAATCCGCATTACCGGCGGCGAACCACTCTGTCACCCTCACTGGCTCGAAATCATTCAATTCTCCCGTTCGCTCGGATTTGCCTCCATCGCCCTTCAAACTAATGCCATGCGTATGGGAGAGGAATACGCTGCCGCCCTGCGCGAAGTGGATTTTTCCGGTTTATCGATTCAGGTCAGCCTCGATGGTGCATCAGCCGGGTCGCATGACCTGATACGGGGGGATGGAGCGTTTAATGCTGCCCTGAATGGCATTGCACAGCTTGTGCAGAAAGGGCTTGGTCCAAAAGTTTCGATTTTTTTCACTGAAATGCGCCATAACCTCGAAGAGATCCCGGAACTGCTCGAACGTGCGGAGAAAATCGGCGTCGGCTCCGTCACCACCGGTGCCATGGTACTCTGTGGGCGAGCGGCAGATACTTCTGCTATTGCGCCTCCCGAAATCGGGCAGTACCTGAAATTAATCGAGCGCTATGACAATGATGCTCATTTCAGGGAACGGTACGACAGAATCGGCAGCGTAGCCGCGCTCAAGTGGCGAACAGACACCGCTGCCAGACAGAACGCCTGCACCTTTATTGAAAATCCCTACCTCACGCCATCCGGAATACTCTATCCCTGCCTGTTATGTCACAGCGATGAATTTTCTGTCAGCGGCGTTTTTGAAAAGGGCCTGGCCGTCTCCCTTGCCGAGGGGGCGCCGCTCTGGTCCTCACTGCTCCGTATCAGCAACAGCCGCTGCGACTCTATCGCTGCATGTCAGAGTTGTCCGGGAAAAGAGCTCTGCGCCGGCGGCTGCATGGGGCGCGCATGGGGAAGCGCTGCAGACCTTCATGCCGCAGATGATCGCTGTCCGCTACGACGAACTGTGTACGCAATGGCATATCAGACCACCCCGCCTGATAGCAATTAGCACTCACTTTGACCGGTGTCCCACGCACACCTTCTCCCACATGAATACGAGCCAGCTTCGCCAACTGAGTCAAAACTCCCCACTGTAGATAAAATCCATAGCGCTAAAAGCACCGAGTGGGGCGATATTTATATAAACCTGTTTCATATTACCTCGATTCATTTACCTTCCCGACGTCCTCTTCGAACACTTTCATGCTAACTATTTGATTTTAAATGCATTATAAAGTTGGCACCGTACTTGCTAATCTATTAACAACTCGATCATGATGAGCCTTGAAGCGGTAAAGATCGGCTCGTTTGTATAGCAGAGATATGATCGTAAAACCAGGTTATGGGGAGGTGATGGCCACAGTTCGAAGCGAATACCGCCGCAGCACACGTATCATCTTTTAATGCAATCAGGACAAATCAAACGAAACTCACACCAAAAAGGAGGAAGTACCCATGTCACACAACAAAGACGTAAAACGGACCCTGAAGAATGAGAGACTGGAATACCCGATCAAAATGATGCACGCGTATCCTTCCGTAAATGTCGG
>CAIRND010000629.1 GCA_903879825.1 uncultured Geobacteraceae bacterium | reverse complement strand
GCAGAAAAACCGGAATATTAAATACAACCGGGCTTCGGCTTCTCGTTCCACGGAGATCCCAAAACAATTGCGGAATGGCAGGTTTCCTGGCTTCAGGGTCATCTTACTTGCCGCGCCTTCCCGGAGTAATCCAGTGGCATCATGCGGCGTTCATCGCCTGTTACAGTTGCGGGACAGCGAAGGATTTTAACCTTCTTCCCTTTTAACCGGCCCTGCAAGGGGCACGGCACCGAATCCGATTTTGTGAAACAATTGTGGGATGGTTTGTAGCAGAGTGGGGAGAAGGATGTCAAAGGGAATTTCATATTCAAAAATTAAAATTTATCCCGTAGTTGCATTCAGTAAAAACAATGCTATAGTCGCAGCTAAAGGGCATATTAGGGTTCTTTCCGTGGCACACATTTTCCCATAACATCGTCCTGACAAAAACTATCTTTTCTTCTGGATTCCAAGAATGCGACTAAATAACATATTTTCCAGAACGGCAATGGTAACAGTACTATTCCTCTATTTTTGCCTCAGGACGCAAGTTCAGTGTCGCGAAGAGCCATCCATTCCGGATTCTGACTACCTCACTATTAAACAAAGTGTAACCAAAGCAGTCCCCCGATGTGCAACAAGTCCTGAGGAACAATCCATTCCCGCCATATTTACCACTCACCCTGAAGTCATCGTTCCAAGCCCCACACAGCAGATTTCTCCGGCAGTTGTTCGCAGTTCAACAGGAATTCTTTGTTATTCCGGTTGTTTCGGGGAACGTTCACCCCCCTCATGTTAGTCCGCCACAAAAGCAAATCTATCTAACCACCTTACGTATCTAAACCGTTTAGAACATGAATACGTTATGGCCCCGCTGTGCTCAACCGTATGGCCATTGTATTTCTGTGTTCAGAGCAGAGGGAGACTCATATGGCTGAAGAATTTGAATCCACCCAGTACTTGACGTTTGTACTGGATGCTGAGGTATTTGCAGTCGATGTTAGCAGGGTCCGTGAAATCCTGGAGATGCCGAGCATCACCAAGGTGCCGCAGGTGCCAACTTTCATGCGCGGTGTTATAAATCTTCGCGGCTGTGTCGTGCCGGTCATTGATCTGCGACTGAAGTTCAATATGCAGGAAGCAGCCCAGACCGTAAATACTTGTATCATCGTGGTTGAAGTAAATATGGATGGGGAGAGTATTGTTCTCGGAGCACTTGCTGACAGTGTTCAGGAAGTGATTGAAATGGAATCCGGGCAGATCGAGGCTGCACCTCATATAGGGTCACACCTCAAAACCGAGTTCATTCGGGGCATGGGAAAACATGACGGACGTTTTGTCATGATTCTGGATATCGATAAAGTATTTTCATCAGATGAACTGGCATCGGTGTCGGGCATATAAATCAGATTAAAGGAGAAAACAGTATGTTCGCAAACATGAAAATTGGAAAAAGATTGGGGTTGGGATTTGGTCTGCTCGTAGTGTTGATGGCGGTGCTGATTTGGGAAGGCATAAGCAGTATGTCAGGCGTTCAGAAATCACTTGAACGCATTGTTCAAGTCAATGCAGTAAGGATAGAACTTGCGAATGATAGTAATGACCAGATATCTATTGTTTCGGTAAATATGAGAAATATCATCATGGAGCCTGACGTCGCCAGACATCCTCCTATGGACAAAAAGATCGTCGAAGCCCGTGCAAAATATGATGAAAATATGAAGAAAATAATGGATATGACCTCAAAGGATGATGCGAAATCACATGAATTGTTTACCAAGATAAGAGATGCCCAGGATACCGCACGTTTACTCAATAAAAAAGTCGATGAGCTTGATGCGGCACAGAAAGATGCCGAAGCGGTGGCAGTTATGAACAAAGAGGCTGGGCCTGCGGTTGAAAAGTGGAAGGAGTTGCTCGAGAATCTGATCAGCCACAACATGGAACGGAATAAAATGCGTTATGAAGAAGCTGCCAAAAGCTATCAGAGTTCCCGCAACATCATGTTCGGCTTGGGTGGAGCAGCAATATTGATTGCCATCATTGCCGCCCTTTACCTGACACGTGGCATTGTAAATCCATTAAATGAGGCGGTTGCGGTTGCCAACAAACTTGCCGTCGGTGATCTGACCGTTGAAGTAGAGGTGAAGAGTACGGATGAAACCGGGCAGCTTTTGGCAGCAATGAAAGAGATGGTCGGGAAATTAAAGCAGGTTGTCGGTGAGGTTATGAGCGCATCTGAAAATGTCGCCTCCGGCAGTCAGGAACTATCCTCCACCGCCCAACAGATGAGCCAGGGTGCCACCGAGCAGGCAGCCGCAGCCGAAGAGGTATCTTCAAGTATGGAAGAGATGGCTTCCAGTATCCGTCAAAACACAGATAACGCGATGCAGACTGAGAAAATTTCCGTCAAGAGTTCGATAGATGCCAAAGATGGCGGCAAAGCAGTTATTGAAACAGTAGCGGCAATGAAAGAGATAGCCACCAAGATCAGCATTATCGAAGAGATATCCCGCCAGACCAACCTGCTTGCACTGAACGCTGCCATTGAAGCGGCACGCGCCGGCGAACATGGCAAAGGTTTCGCGGTTGTTGCATCCGAAGTCCGTAAGCTCGCTGAAAGGAGTCAATCTGCTGCCGGTGAAATTTCTGGACTTTCCACACGCAGCGTTGCAATTGCTGAACAGGCCGGAGACATGTTGACCAAGATGGTGCCTGACATACAGAGGACCGCCGAACTTGTGCAGGAAATCACCGCCTCCAGTAAAGAACAAGATACGGGAGCGGAGCAGATAAACAAGGCGATCCAGCAGCTTGACCAAGTCATCCAACAGAATGCCAGCGCATCAGAAGAGATGGCATCAACATCAGAAGAACTCTCCAGTCAAGCTGAACAGCTTCAAAGTGCTATCAGTTTCTTCAATATTGGCAATCAAGGAAGGCGACAATCGGCAGTAACGGCCCGAAAAACAACGCACAAAGTTTCTATTGCACACACAGCATCAATGGGAAAAGCAACTCCTGCGACGCGGGTATCAAGTGGAGGTATTAATCTGCAACTCGGAAATGCAGGACCTGACAAAATGGACGACGAATTTGAAAAATACTAGGAATGCTCCGAGGGGTCTGGTTTTAGCAGGTTCAAAACTTCGCTCGTTTATTCTCTAACCATGAGACTTCTCATTTAACCGACTCAAGCACATTTTCAACTTAAAGTCCCTTTGGCCATTCGGTCATGGGGACTTTTTTTGCCAAATTCTAAAAAAAAAAGAATCTATAACAACCGGGATTATCACCATCGCAGGCGCACTACGAATAAATTTCGGGATCATTGTACTTGACAACTCCGGTGCAATATCGGCACAGTTCCGATTATGAAGAAGTGCAACCGCTACATTACCTCACTGCTGCTGACGGCCATCTACATGGCTATTGTTTTCAGCCCGTTGGCGCCGCTTGCAATGCAGTCAAAGCTGGTGGCGCATACGGTTACCGGGGAGTGTTCCGGCAACTGCAAAATAGATGGTTGTTCACTTGAGCGTAGTGCGACCCACACCTGTTGCTGCTGGCAGAAAAAAAGCCAGGGGCCTGACGACTACCTCCATCCGAAAGATGACCACAGCGAAATACCTGCCTATCCAACGACTAAAACAGTAGAAAAAGGCTCCAGTTGTTGTGCTGTTCAAAGTCAGAACGACAATACAAACAGCTCGGAAGAGCGGTCCATCGCCTCCCCTGCTCCGCAAAAACAAAGAGCTGCAACAATCAGCAGCAGACCCTGTGGAAGCGGCAAACTGTTCTCCCTTCTCAGCATAGAATCCCCCCAACATCTGCCATACATTTTTGCCGGTGAAATCCCTTCACCTGAACAACGTCCCCTCACCGGCACACCTCCGGATCGTCTGCTATCCCGTTACGGCGATCCGCCTGACCCTCCTCCGATAATTTCCTGAACTAGTCAGTACCACATGCCATGTATTATCCCTGCGACCGCCTTTGGAACGAGGCTTCACTGCTTCTGGCGCAGGCGCGCTATCGCTCTATCTTTGCCTGATGACGAGATAGATTGTATCGCGACGCCACAAATCAACCATATAATTAACGGGAGATATCTAATATGTTTTTAAAAAAAATCCTGAATCTGCTTTTGCTGATCTTGGCTATCAACCTAGTTTCTGCATGTGGAAACGCTATTACAGACCCAGCGTATGAATCCGTCACAACAACTTCATACAAAATTGAATACATACCGCTTACAACTGCAGCCGAAGGAAAAACGACCTACAAACTCAGACTGACAAACAAAACGACCGGAACCGCGGTT
>CAIRND010000628.1 GCA_903879825.1 uncultured Geobacteraceae bacterium | reverse complement strand
TTTGATGATGTATTCTTTCAGGATGCTGGTAGTCCAGATGCGAAACTGGGTGGCCCGCTTGGAGTTGACTCGATAGCCAACGGCGATGATGGTGTCGAGATTGTAAAAATCCTTGGTGCGAGCGACCTGCCGTCCCCCCTCATTTTGAACTGTTTCCATTTTGGAAACAGTTACCTCTCGGCTCAGTTCTCCTTCTTCATAGATGTTGGACAGGTGCTTGGATATGGCCGGGACATTGACACCAAACAGCTCGGCCATCGCCGTCTGGGTCAGCCAGATGGTTTCATTCTGTAGTACGGTGTCAACTTTAACGTCACCGTCGGGAGTGGTGTAGAGGATGATTTGGGATTCGGTCATGCTGCATATCCTCTTGTCATACAGACATTTTTTCCAGGCAGGCTTTTATTGCCCACCGGCTTCAACATTGTAACGCGTGGGCAGATAAAACTTGCCCACCCTACCGGGCTTTGTTGATTTCCTGCGGAGAGAGTATTCCGGGCAGGTCACACCAAGCATTTGTTTTGAATTGTGCCGAAGCGGCTTCATGCTGCTTTTTGAGACTGACTTCCAAGCATTTAAGCGGGGTATAAAGGCTTTCCGACAATGCCATGTTCCAAGCGTAGTGGGCAAACAACTCCGCATCGTCACTGCTTGAGCCGCGTTGACGGTAGGCGTCGAGGCGTTCATGCGAGATTGCTCGGCGAAGTTGATCAGAAAAATCTGCTTGCATGTATCACCCGCAATGGCTATTTTTTGTGTGCAGCCCCCGGAGAAATCCTCTCGCGACCTTGAGTCGGTGACGATCCCGGGGGTTTTTATTGCCCAAAATATACTGCCTGAATTTTAAAGACAACGACAAAGTAGTATAACGGGGAGCCGCCTTTTTCAGCGGTTCCCCGTTTTGTATTTAAAGCGCCTGAAAAATGGACGTCCCGTTTTTTCCATGAATAATTTGTTCATTTTTTCCGTTCAACGTGATAAGGCACACCGGCTAGCGGGGGCTTTTCCCGCCGACCGGTGCTGCCGTTAGTTGGATATTCGGTTTTCTCGGTGTTGCTTTGTGCATGGTGTCTGATTCTGGAGGCGAGGTTTAGGCGGCGCGATGCTTTTTAATTTGTCTTGTTGAGTGCGATGGTGTGCGGTCTGCTCGTTTGGGTTGTTCCCTTCCGATGTCTAAAAGTGCCTCTGGATGACGGGATGCTACTCGCAAAAGCACACGTGCAGGGCCTTCTGGTTTACGTCGGCCTTGCTCCCAGTTTCTCAATGTTCCTACGCTGATTCCCACAAGATCTGCAAACTTATCCTGTGAAAGACCGAACTGCTCACGTAAAGCGCGTACTTCAGTTTCTGGAAATTCAAAAGACCGAGATGGCTGCATTGTGCCTTTCATGATCTCTGCGCCTTGCTTCACGCTTGCCAACAGTTCCTGAAAAAGTTCATCATTCATGATATTCCTCCTCAACGATCTTCTTGAGTTGTTTTAGTTGGTCTTGTGTAAGGTTCTCCTGCACGTTTTTTGGATACATGAACAACAGCAGAATAGTACCTCTCACCGTAAACCAGTAGTAGATTATTCTTGCGCCCCCGCTTTTGCCCCGTCCTTCCAAGCCCCATCGTACTTTACGGAGTCCACCGCCGCCGGGAATAACTTTCCCAACATCAGGTCGCTCCAGTAATGTTGCCTGGAATAGACGATATTCCTCGTCCGATAGGTTGGATAAAAGCTGTTTGGTAAATATGGGGGTTTCGATAATGACCATGGGATGACTATACGTCATTGACGCAGTCAATGCAACGGAGAATTTTTAAAAAAATGGCAGGCGGTTAGCCTAGTTTTGTCAAATGCGTAGGTCTGACCCTCGAAGATTATGCAGGTTTACAGCAAGTAACCCAGACTCGCCGGAATAATTACGGCTTTTTGTCATGCCTCGCTTCCTTTTACGGGACGCTGGAGCGTGGGAACGATATAAACTCCGCCCGCACACCTCATCCGCTGGTTTTGACCAACGGTGCTGAGGCTGACCGGGCGGTTTTTTGGCCCGGTCGTGCCGATGGTTGGCTGTTCAAATCTTGAAACGGTGGTCACATAAATATTCTCTCAACGAGCTGAATTGCTCTCTTAACTCCATCTTCTCCTCGCATTGCTTGACCGATTGCAGTTGCCTTTTTAGGCATGGTCGGATCATTGAGAACAAAAGTGATTCCCTTCGCAAGTTTCTGTGCAGTAAGTGCCTTTCTTTGAAGGGTGTCACCCGCAACCCCCAATCGTTTAAGTTCGGCCCCCCAGAAAGTTTGATCCGCCATGTGGGCCACGACCACGGATGGTTTTCCAGCCAGCAGACTTGATTGGGTTGTCCCTGCGCCGCCATGATGAACAATAGCAGCACATCGTAAGAACACTTCCGCATAGGGTGAACGGTTCACCATGAACACATTTTGTTTTGTTTCAAATGCCGACAGATCATCCCAAGGTACTTGTACAATTGCTCTGCATTCAAGCATTTCAATCGTTTTTTGCCAGATGCTCAGCGTCTTTCGTATCTCTGCAAGATCGGACAACATCATGCTGCCGAAAGTAAAGTAGACCGGTGGAGAACCTCCAGAAATGAATGCATCAAGTCCTTCCGGCCATATTTCTTTCCGGTTCTCTTGAGGCGGGTTCAAAAATCCGCACACTTGATGGCGTTCATCCCAGTCTTTTGGGCGGTTGCAGATTGACGGACTTACCGCAAGGAGATTCAACCGTTCTGCAGCCCATGTTTGTGTCATGACATCAGTATCCTGAATCAGGCCTTCACGGGAACGGAGGCAATTGACCCGAGGCAGGAATATGCGATTTATCATCATTCGTACCAGTTTCCATCCCCACGGATAAAACCAGTTGCCAAGGTCAGGCAACCCCGGAGGGCAGGTGAAATCAGATGGAATACAGTTATGAACGATATTGACCGTTGCCATAGGGACTTTTGCCATTTCTGCCGCAACCCGCAGAGGAAAAACAAAGAAGTGCCCAATGACCAGTTCGTTTTCCGCGCAGAGTTCTTGCGCAGCTGAATACATGGATTCCATTACGGGGTCAAAGCCGTGAGTCATTATCATTTCAGCTTGCTTGATTGGATTGCCAACATCAATGATCGCCTGCCAGATTTTTGCTGCTTCTTCCTGATTCGGGATAATAGGCCCAGGCAATGCTTTCAGCGTATAGCCATAACGATTTGCCAGCTCGGAATAATCTCGTCCGGCGTTATCGGTTACAACCAAAGTAACGTCATGGCCGGCCAGTTTCAGACCGGCTGCTAACGAGGTAAACGGCCTGATATCTCCTTCACTTCCCCATGTCTGCAATCCGATCTTCATACATTCATCTCTCCAAGTTAATCTCTCTGTCTTTCATGGCCAACGTGATAAGGCACACCGGCTCGGCGGGGGCTTTTTCCCGCTGACCGGTGCTGCCGTTTGTTGGACATTCGTCTCTTTCGCTGTTGGTTTTGGCCTAATTCCCTCTCACATGACTCTTTGAAAAAAAGAAAAGCCCCACACAACTAAGTATGGGGCTTCCGTAATCAGACGCCATAGAAGGATTGCATTCTCCCGTTTATGGCGGCCACCACTTGGGTGGACTCAAGCCCGATGCCGAAACAGAGCGGGTACAATCCAGTATATACTCTGTTAAAGATGCCCTGTCAAGTGTGAAAGACCAACCGCATGGAGCATACAAGCGCGGATATTACGCAAGTATATTTCATCAATAACTCTAATGACATACTGTCTTTTTCCGGTTTTGTCCTTGCCGGAATGTGGTAGGTATAGCCTTTCAAAAGAAACGGTTGCCAGCATATCAGCTTTAACCCAATGATACGAAGCGTTGTATGGTGCTGGTAACGGATCTTCTAAATGAAGTTTGTAATGATACGGCATTACGGGTGATGGCGGTGTCGTGCTTAAGGGAACAATGGTACACAGCCCGCCCCTGTTCCTGAATCTTGGAGAAACAACAACTACAGGCCGCCGCTTTACCATTTCTGGTTGCACGTATCCGTGAAAGTCGCATATTACAATAGTTCCTATTTCTGGATGGTGCTGTATTGGCATAGTGCCCTTCATATATCACAGGACTACTAATGCCACAACTGCACAATGGGTTCATTCCAAATTGTCTCGTATCAAGGACTGGCCCCTTTTTTGGTTTCCGAGTGGATATTTGGTGTTCTCGCCGTTGGTTTATCAGGCTTTGGCAAATGCGTAGGTCTGACCCCTCATGCATCCCGCTGTCTGGTTGGAATCATTCACTTTTAGTTCTGTCTCGTGTCAAGGGCTGACCCCTCTTTGCAGGCTTTTTTGCGACCGCTTACTTCACTAAACCAGAAAATGCGGTTGTAGATGGCCGACTGTTATCATAATCACGTGCGGCCTCTTCAAGGAGTTCTAAGTACCGACTCATATCTTCAAAGAATTTATCAACAGTGGTATCATTACCTTTTTCGTAAAGCTTTAAGCTGTAAGTCGTAGCTTTGTTGTTTGATTCCTGCATTCTTTTAAGTGTCTGGTGGAACTGTGTCATAAATAAAGTATTTTTTTGCTCTTCCGCTAAGTCGGCAGGTATCCAACCTTCTTTATCGTTCCCATATTCAAAATATATTTTCCTAATAACATCGTTAACATCATCAGGTAATGGATCACACTCATACGTAATTTTATCTTTGGTGTCCAAGTTGATTGTTGTTGTAATCAACAATGGCACTTTGTGCCCTTCTTTTTCCGAGACATTTCTGGATTCGACGATTTCCTTAGCAAACGGCAACAATTTTAGCTTTTCTCTTAACTTTTCATATTCTAATTCGAAGCCGTCTTTATGTTTGTAAAGTTTCTGTATTGTGAATGTAATGCTTCTGGCAGCTGACAGAAGCGCTGAGAAATTGAAGCAGAAAGCCTCGCTAGCAATTTTTACTCCTCGTAACTGTTCAATGAAATATTTCGCTTCTTTTACCTTGTATAGCGGATACATTGATTTATTCTCCTAAATCTGGCCAACTTCTATATCACCGGTTAGGAAAGTTCTCGTCTCTGATCCTTTGTGCAGTCCATATCGGCGTGGAGATTTTTATTTCTATTGTCCATTACAAAGCTGCTTCAGTCTGGCAGTATTCGCTCTTCCAGTTCAGTGTCACCACGAATTAAACCATAGGTAACACGCCACACTTTTTTATCAGGATTCGACCTCCCACCCACAGCTTTTCCAATGTCAGCTTTGTAGGGTGGGCAGGATTTTATTGCCCACCGGTTTCAGCATTGTAACGCGTGGGCAGACAAAACTTGCCCACCCTACCCTACCCCAACTTGCTTGTTGCGGTGTAAGCTTGGTCGGGGCGGTTGACACTATCCGGATAGCGTAGTGCAAGTAGTCCCTCTGAGACCATTGGGGTCAGATAGCGATTTCTGATGTTATTTTGGTTTCTGTTGAGCAAATGTGACAACTCCTCAGCCGTAAGATAGCGACCTGCACACAAGCAACAAATCACTTCCCTGACATGAGCAACCGGCGCTTTTCCTTTATTAGATACCGGCTCTGCAAGTTTTTTTAGTAAAGCGCTTACATCATGCAAATGAGAGGAGTCTCCGCCCAAATGAGAGGAGTCTCCGCCCAAATGAGAGGAGTCGGTAAGATCGAAAAGAGCCGCCGCCTTCTCGCCTGCACCAAGACTATAGGTTGCCCAACGTCGTCTACTGTCGGAAACAAGCAAACCACGTTCGCACAGACGTGTCAGCATTCTTGAAATTTCAACGGGATGGTCAGGCAGCAACTCTTGGAGCCGGATATTAGAAACCAAATTTTCCAGTGCTGCGGTGGCAAGCGCCTGGAGCTCTGAAGGGGAGAGCGAATCTATTGTAACGCCAATCATGACCCGAAGGTGCGCAAGTGTTTCTTCAGGGATAAGGCTCACCATCGGCAGTACCAGTTCAACACGGTTTGGCCGGTCATGGCATTCCAGCTTGGGAGCCCGCCAGCGATTCAGCCGCCATCCATTTCTGATTTTGTCGACCCCGGACCCGGCCTGCTCGCCACGGCCAATCAAAGAGAACATCTTCTGTAACGACCTATTACGGCATTCACTAACACCGCCACGGTGATACTGTTCAAAAGAGATCAGTAACGTACCGGGATTTTCCAGGACAAAGCGATCAGGATACCGTTCAATGACGATACCGCCAACGCCCAGAAAGTCGGCATGGATAAGTGCATTGATGAAAGCCTCGCGAAGCGCCTCATGCGCAGCTGTTTCGTCTCTGCGTTCAGCACCTTCAAGGCGGAAAGGTGTTGGTAAACCAGCAGCCAGTTTTGGCCATACCCGATGATAGAACTGGAAGAGGTTTGCCTCCCAAGTCCCATCAGGACAGACACGGTCGGTCCAGCGGAGGAGCGGATCAAGTTTTTCTCGATAGTCCACGAAGTAGCCCGGCACTGCATCAGTATCACGTATTGCCTCTTCCGTGCCGAACATGAGCAGACCAGCCAGGGTCAAGCCTTGGCTGGTGCCGGTTCGTTCTCTCCGCCATCCCCCGATTTTAACCAACAGTTCAATATCCGGCAGAGTCAACCAGGGGTGATCGCTTTTCAGGGAGGCCAGCCGCTGCCGGTACTGGGCGAGGCTGGCAGGGTCCAGATCTTTCAAGTCAAACCCTTTGAATATGCGGTGGTCAGGCGGTATCAGATCAGCATCGGCAAGCATCCTCCTGACTTCAGCATCATCCAGGCGATAATCGCCCTCATGGTGACGCCGGTACGTATGCCCTAACGGATTATGCCCAAGGTAGACCGGGCGCTGGGTTCTTGTTGCCCGTGGCACCTGGATCGCCAATAGTACAGGACCGTCAAGGCAAACTATCGACACGTCCTGCGAGGAGAGAAGATTCGTACTGACGGTATTGCGGTTGTGTACATTATCCCAGAAATATTTCTGGTGTTGGGCTGCCTGTTCCGGGGAGAGGCCATCAAGGTGAACTTCGCCGTCTTTCTCGCGAACACCGAGGATAATAACGCCCCCCTCGCTATTAGCCATCGCGCTATAGGTTTCCCAGAAGCTGCCGGGAAAGCCGCCTTTAGCTGACTTAAACTCCCAGTCGGTCGTCTCGCCAACACGGGCAGCCTCTAAAATTCTATCAAACAAATCAACAGGCATTGTTGCCCCTTCACACCGTCTTGAAGCTACATAAATCATAAAATCAGATAATACAGCGGGAAAATGAATATCCAGATCAGGTCTACCAGATGCCAGTAAAGAGCCCCGTTCTCCAGAAGGATATAGTTATCTGCGTTGACCGACCCGCCGTTGACCTTGACCGTGATCCAGGCCAGAAGAGCCGCCCCGATAAGCACGTGCAGACCGTGAATGCCGGTTGAGAGGAAATAAAGACTGAAGAAAATAGATTCGCCGGGCGGACCGGCTTGCAGATGTTCAGAGCCGGGATAGATTCCATGGCCGATCTTGGCACTCCATTCGATATATTTGATAACCATGAAACCGGCGGCACAGGCTATTGTCCCGCCAAGAAGTATCACGGCGCGGCGCGATTGGTTGCGCTGTACTGCGGTGAGCGCCATGGCGGCACAGAGGCTGCTGGTGAGCAGAATAACCGTGTTGACCGAGCCGAGCACCCAGTCGAGCCGGGT
>CAIRND010000627.1 GCA_903879825.1 uncultured Geobacteraceae bacterium | reverse complement strand
TCCTGAACGGTTTAAGGGAAGGATGCCGAAACCGATGGTACTCCCTGATGCCGTTTGGATCAACAAACCGTCACCGGCAAGCGATGGAGTAATACACTAAATGTTTGAAAAAAGTGTCTCATTTTCATTGACACGTTCCGATTTGTGCGGTCATTGATTCATTTTTTTGTGCTTCGGCTGCTCTCAATAGTTGGTTTAATTCGTCTACTGCAACTACCATTCTATCAAGGGTTGGATTGACGCTTTCACCAAAACTCTTTTTCAATACCACGGCAAGATCAGCGTTGAACATTCTGAATGCATTTGATTGAGAGGATATATCCTTTTGAATATCTGCAAGTATTTGGGCGTTCGTAATGCCGGGTAGATGACTCGATAACGCAGATATTAGTTGTGAAATGGATCTTTGAACGGGATGAAGAATACGGTTTTCACTAATAAGCAGCACAGTGGCACAAGTAAGTGCAACTACCGAAGAAATAAATTTCCCCGAGAGACCTTGAATGAGGAGATCTAGGCCTTGAACTCGGTTATTGGTCAGCCTCACGTCGAACAATGCCACTAAAATAGCGAGAAACGTGAAAAGCAGGCCTATTCCCGTTATGATTCCAGGCCAACCCCGATACCAATACATATTTAAGATGCTAGATTCATTAAGAAGTTTTCCCGGTTCTTCGGCCAGCCAGAACTCATCTTTGCCATCTTTTCCCGGCCTCCTCACTACATGTCTGTTCAGGGTCTCCCAGATTGAGGTCAGATGTAGTTCAGCAAAAACATTGCTTGTGGCATCATACGTTTGGATGGATAAGCCATTTCCCGGTCTGACAGGAGTGTTATTCTGGAGACCTACAATTCGAACACTGGTCTTCTTGATGACTGAAATTGTTGATCTTGCTTCCAAGCAATATTTAATCAGAATGCTGATAGAAAGAACAATGAGAGCAATTGAGATTAGCCACGAAAAACAAGGAGCCTTGATACCAAGAATCACCCACTGGGCTTTCAAAAGACTAAGCACAAGTATCTCCGATTATGAGTTGATGATGTCTGAAAAAGGCTACAGGTTTGTTCTACTGAAACCGAGTTAATATGTCAAGCAAATAAGTATATAATAATAACCTATTGGAATTCTTCATCCCGTATAGATATACGTCTCTCCTTATATGGGCTGGACAAGAATAAGGATGTCGGACGAGAACGACATCAAGGGCTTGTGTATCTCGTGCCACTGGTAAATTGTCTCCATAACCTCGTTCATCGGTATAGCCCTCCGTTCCTTATTGTTGCCTTAAGGAATGCAGGATCATAATCGGTTTGTCCACCGACATCCGGCAAAAGTGGGGAATTAGCCTGGCCCCGCTAGTTGGGAATTACCTTGGCCCTAAAGGCCTTTTAGTGGGGATATACTATGGCTTTCGACACTAACTGAGAGCTTTCAATAAAGTGTACCGACAAGTATAACTTCCCGTCACCAACCGTTGACAATAACTCTGCGAGACATCGTCCTCTACTAGAATAGGGAATTGAAACCTATATGTAGATTTATGGTCACGGTTTTAATAACATAAAGTGGAAAATCATTTTCTTTGCCTTGACCGAAAACAAATGGGGCATCCTGTTCCCCGACCCGTTCTAGAGTTAATCACGGCTTGCCATTCGTGCCCGTTATCACATTGCCACCATACCTTTTTATTTGAGTGGGCAGATAGCGTATCTAGATCAACTCCCGCGTTCTTTTCCAATAGAAACTCTTTTGCAATTTTAGGGTACTTGAATACAAGGCTTGTGCAGTATGGACAAGTTAATTTCTTTTCTTTGCGGTTGATCACGGCTTGCCATTCGTGTCCGTTATCACATTGCCACCATACCTTCCGATTTGATGAAACTGTCACATGATCTGGTGTTAAAGGTGAATTTAATTCATAATGCCAATATTTGGCCATTTCGGGGGCCTTCGTGGCCAATGAATTACTACTATCGACCCGTCTACCAGTACAATATGGACACCCTCGACCAATAGCTCGTTTATTCATAGACATGCGGTACGAGTGACCCAGGGGGCATATCCACCAGAATGTTTGGTTACTGCTCATGTGAAACATTTCTGGATTTAAAGGAGCATTCTTGACT
>CAIRND010000626.1 GCA_903879825.1 uncultured Geobacteraceae bacterium | reverse complement strand
CAACATGAACCGATGAAGAGAACAAGAGTGCATCGCGGTCAAAGGGTAAGGTAAATCGGCTCTGCCAAAGTAATTCTTTCTTGCTGCTCATAAGGATATCAGTTGTTATGGAAATCAAAGTGCCCGCAAAATAATAAATTTTACCGTATTGCTTCGAGTTGATGTCGGGCCTTATTTCTTTAATAAAAAACCATGCTCATTTTTTTATTGCTGAATTTTTCGTGAATTTAACGTTTTATTGGCTTTTTAAACCCCATTCTCCGATAATTCACTACCAGAGATCGCGGATATGAGAATTTATGTGGACACATCAGTTTTTGGCGGGGCGTTCGATGCAGAGTTTTCAGACCCGACCAGACAATTTTTTTCGGAAATAGACGCTGGTCGTTTTACCCTTGTCACTTCGGCTATTGTTGAAGCGGAGATAGAACCTGCACCTCAGTCAATCAGGGAATTTTTTGCTCGCTACGAAGCCATTTCAGAGATTGTTACAATTACCCGGGAAATGTATTTGTTGCGACAACAGTATATCAACTCAGGTGTTGTTACACCAAAATCGGCTGAAGATGCTTTGCATGTCGCAATTGCCACGGTTACGCAGTGTAGCCTTATCGTAAGTTGGAATTTCAAGCACATTGTCCATTTTGACAAGATTCCCAAGTATAACGCGGTCAATACCCTTAACGGCTATGGCCAAATTGGTATTTATTCCCCATTGGAGGTTATTAATTATGACAGTGATGATTCGTGAACCGGAATGCGTCATGTTGAAGCGGCGTGGCGCTGATTATGTGGAAAAATTAATAGTGAATATGTCGCAACAAGAGCAGTTGGAGTTTTGGCAGAAACGTACACAAGCCATGGTCGTTCGCCAGGAAAAATCCCGACAGGAGAGAATTGTTACGCCGCAGAACAAAGAAAAAGTTTAAGCTTTGCTTGTTCAATATTCCTCTATCTGACAAGGATAAGACGGGCACCCCGTCGCTGGTGGTATCCTGTGCCACCCCAAGGGATACGTCACAGGGAGGCGCTCTTGCTCCGCTTGCAGCGCTCTGGCGCTTGCTCGCATCCCGGCGTGCGGTTGCAGGGGCAGCGGCATGCTGCTTGCCTAAAGCGGAAGAGCAAGCTGCCCGCCACTGCCTTGCCACCATCAGCTCAGCGCTATGCCCGGCTGGCACACGGCTTGCGGAAATGCAGCGGCAAGCAGTGCGGCCAGCCGGATGAAGAGCGCTATGCATGCCGGCGCTGATGCGCCCGCGTGCATGCAAGATGCGGCACTGGCCGGCGCTCAGTGGCTGGGCAGGGCAGGCGGGCAGTGGCGCTGCGCAGGATTCGCAGGCTGGCGACCGTTGGGGAGGTGAATAAAATTCTGCAAGTTAAATAGCGGATATGAGGCAAATCTCTGTAATTCATCAGAATTTATACCCTATTTTCAGATATCCGGAAGTCTGCGAACTTTTCGAGTCCAGAGCAGCAAGATACACGGGAACACCGTAGAGTGATTGAGTTTGTGTTCCGTCTACATTGATCTTTGTATAATGCACACCGCCTTCTATGAAAAGAGAAGAGAAAATATTATAGGTTCCTGAAACATTAATCATATAGGCAGAACCATCCATATCTCCTTTGGTTATCCGTTGGTTGTCACTCAATAGGTGCATGTCTATATCCCGGGCACTGACATAGGGTGAGTAGGCAATGCTTCCGGCAACGGCAATGTGTTTGGATATACTGTGTTTGCCGCCAAGAATCAGATATGGTATTGAATAAGATATGTCATAGGTAATGTTAACCCTGCCGTCCCCATAGTAATCCCAACCTGGCTGACCGGAGGGCGAATACTGGTGTATTAAATATGAGACATAGCTGAATTTCTGATACTGATAACCAATGCCGGCATATACCCGGCTCAATTTGTTTTTCAGAAACGCCCACTCAAAGTCACAGTCCAAAATCAACGCACTGAAATCGGAAATGAATGACTCGGAATATACATCAAGCTGAGTCGGATCTGAATAAGTTAGCCAGTCTTTATCGACCATATTCCTCCCTGGTATGGTTGTATTCTTTTTAACGGTCCCGTTAATACGCGCTGACTTACCGATATTCACTCCAAGGTCGACTCTTGCCAGCCAGGTATCCAGTGGCCATTTCAGTTCACTGAACGGGAAGTACCCCTGTTCAGTCAACACACCTATTACAGTGAATGGATAACCAATACGGTAGGTAGTGTTACCTGACATACATTCAGAACCGACCGAAATATCAAAATCAATCGGACTAACTTTTCCGGTATTCCCGGCATGCAGGGTATTGGTTCTTATAGCAGCAAGAGCAAAACACAATGCTATTACCTTAATTATTCTTTTCATAATCGCCACCCCCTTGAATTAAGAGCTGAAGTGGACCCAACCGGTAAACAAAAAAATGGCTGGGTTTACGTTAGAAACCTGACCTGCTCATGCTGAGGAAAGGCATCGCTACATTGAATAACTCAAACGACTACTAATTTTACACATAAAAGCAGTAAAAAACACGCTTTTTCAGTATAATTGCCCCATCGCATCCTGACTCGCACCGCCCCAGTGCCCCTTGCCGCTCGCTTGCTGCCCGCATTGTGCCCCGCGCAGCAGCATATCAGCGCACCCTCTCTGGTCGCCACCACCGCTGCGGAGTACCGCCTCGGCGTCCGCTGCCTTTGCTCGCGTTACCGCCTTGCATTGCGCCAGTGCGGGTACTGCTGCGGCAACGAGAGCGGCAGTGGCCGGTTACGGCCACTGCCGGAAGGGTGTTAGCGGTTTGTTGAGCCGGCAATGAATGGTTGATCTCTTAATTGCAGCAAGATTGAGAGATTCTATTGAAAGAGATAATTCTCATGGAATATGGTAAATTGAATCGAGTTGTCTGTTTTGTTGCAAGACGTCTTTCAGAGAGATAATCGCGAAAAATCCAATGACTATACAAAAAAGTAAATATATACTATGTTTCGATGATAGTGGGTCAAGAGATCCTGATAGGGTAGCTACGGCAACTCTTATACGAGACGACAAGATGGAT